>JBIKUP010000036.1:0-8731 GCA_044347535.1 Burkholderiaceae bacterium | reverse complement strand
GTCATTACGATTCCGAAGACAAATTAGGGGAAACGGACCCAGCCCTTGGTGGAGCTGCCCGAGTCGCCTGCTTTTGGTGCAGCGTGTACCTCTGCGTGCGCCGCGGATGGTGCTGCGGGTTTCTCCGGCATACCGGATGAGTGATGGCTAGTAATCAGCCACTGACCGTTGATTTTCTTGTAAGAGAATGAATAGCGAGCCTTCACCGAGCTACCGTCTGCAAAACGGAAGGTGTACAAACCTGCATCGGTGGCACTATTGCAGTCCACGTCAATCATACGATCGTCAATATAGCCTTGCGGACGGCGCTGCAGGAAATGCATGAAGTAGTCTTCCTTCTCTGCGATCGTAAAACGCGCGCGATTGGACACCGTGGGCAATAGCACAGAGTCTGGCGCGTAATTGGCGACGACTTTTTTCGGGTCACCTGTGCGCAAGGAAGTATTCCAGCGGTCGAAAAGCGCAGCGATCTCGGCTTTCAGTGGCAGGTTGCACTCGTCACCCGCGTGTGTGCTGGCGGCATGTGCATCCTGCGATTTGGCGTCGTGCTTGGCATCGTGATGGGCATCGTGTCCACCACTGTCCTTGGCCGCATGCTTTGCATCGGGTGCCGCGTGTGCTGACTTGCCATGCGCGTCAGCGGCATGGTGATCATCGTGCGCGGTTGTATCCGCATGCGCTGGCGCTGACGTTGCGGCTGTTGCAGCCACTGGCGACTTCACACGCTGACGCGGAGTCGGCTCCATATTGCTAGGTACTGGCGATGCTGCGTCAGCATGGTGCGCATCATCCGCTTTCGCGCCGTGCGCATCCTGCTTGGTGGCAGCAACAGGGGCTGCGTGAGTGTCGGCCTGGTGCGCATCTGAACGCGCGCCATGGGCATCTTGTTTCGCGGATGCGGGTGCAGCAGCGTGTGAGTCGCCATGCGCATCATGAGCGCCAGCCGATTGTTCGGCTACGACAGCGCTAGCGGCAGCGGTGCGATCGCGCGGGCGAACACGTATGGTGGGCTCAATCGATGCGGGCACTACAGGCGCGGTATCCGCGTGATGATCAGCGCTGGCTTTAGCGTCGCCGTGCCCTTTAGCTTCGCCGTGCCCTTTAGCCTGCGCCTTTGCTTCTGTCTTTAGCTTTTTGCGTTTTGCTTTGCGCGCCACTGGCTTGGGTTCGTCCTTGCTTGCGGCTGCATCGTGCGAGTCAGCACTATGCGTATCTTTAGCAGGCGCGGCATCCTTCGAGGCCTCTTTGACTTCTTTGGCGTCTTTTGCCGCACCCTTTGCCGCCTCTTTAGGCTCAGCTGCATGCGCATCTTTCGGCGCAGCGGCATGCGCGTCCTTCGCCGGTGCAGCCTCCTTCGGCGACTCCTTCGCGGGCGCTGCGTGTGCATCCTTCGCGGCTGGTGCGGGGTCGCCCGCTGTCGCATGCGCGCAAGCGAGCAAAAGGGTCAACGCAATAAAACCGAGTTTTTGCTTGTACATGATGGCAGTCCTTCGTTGAACGCCTCCCGCACTGTCAGCGGGATTATCAAAAACCTATCGAACCAAGGCAGGCAGGTGTTACACCTGACCAGGTTTACAGATACATCCTCGTTGTCCATTATCGAACCGAGCGCAAATTTCTAGAGCCCGCTAGCGAAATAATCATCAGCAGCACTCATGATCCAGCGGCATCGATCCGATTAATCTACACGGATAGCCCGACTTTTCACATTTCGTGGGCGATTTTGATATTGTGCTTCATGCCGCCGCCGATCCAAGGTCATGCGCGGCCCATGCCACTAATAACAGGAGAACGTCATGTCAGACAAGATGCTTCAATCACTGGCGAATGAACTGCACGCCGCCGACTGCCCGTGCTGCGCACACCTGACTGGTGCACCCGGTACGACCTCGCGCCGTCAATTCCTAGCGACCGGCGCTGCTGTTGTGGCGGGTGGTCTGATCGGCTTCATGCCGGGTCGTGCCAGCGCAGCAGGTGGCAACTATGAAGCGATGTTGGTCAACTGTATCGACCCTCGCTTTACGACACTGAGCTGGCAGTACATGGGCTTGCTCTCCGGCGTCGACCGCGAGAAGCTGGGCGACAACTACAGCCACTTTGTGATGGCCGGTGGCCCGATCGGCGCGGTGCATCCTAAGTTCGCGCCTTGGCATAAAACCTACTGGGATAACCTCGAGATCAGCGTCGGCCTGCACCAAATCAAGCGCGTGGTCGCACTCACCCACCGCGATTGCGGCGCAGCCAAACTGGCCTTTGGTGCTGACAAGGTCGGGGATCGCGATACCGAGACCGTATCGCACGCAGAAGCGCTGATGGCGTTCCGCAAAGAGGTCAATACACGGCATCCGAAGCTGTCGGTGATTACCGGCATCATGGATCTTAAAGGCCGCGTCGATCTAGTCGGCTAAGAGCCGCTCTCGTTAGGCCGCTTGCGGCGGTGGCAGCAACTTGCCATCGAACTAACGAGATAGGCTCTCAATCTGAGACAGGGACGGAGTCCGTCCCTGAACTTTGTTACTGCTTCTCGACGAGCTTTACCAGGGTCAATAACGTCTGGTTGATCGGCGTTGCGATGCCGTGTGCACGGCCACGCCGAACAACATAGCCATTCAGATAATCAATCTCATTGGGTTTGCCGCGCGCGACATCTTGCGCTGTTGACGAGTATTGTCCTCCCATAGTCTGCGCGATGCGACGCGTAGCGGCATGGATGTCACCGGGGACCATGACGCCATCAGCTGCAGCGACCAACAGGCACTCATCCACCACCGACGCCATCAAGTCACTCACGCCCTCGACCTCAACGAGTGCGGCGTAAGGCTTTTGCGCCACCGCCGACAAGGCGTTGTAGGCGCAGTTGATGATCAGCTTCGCCCATTGCGCACCACGCACATCATTTGCCCGCTCGACCGGGACATCGGCATGCCCAAACACACTAGCGATCGATTCGCTTGCAGGTGAGTCGGCGATCACCAGCTCGCCGCGACCGTAGTGCTTCAGGTGGCCTGGGCCGGCCATCTCGGTGGCAACGTAGACGACTGAGGGGATTACCTGCTGCGGCAATACGGACCGAATAATTTCGGCGTTCTCAACACCATTCTGCAGCGACAGCACCACCGCGTCTGGCTTCAGAAACGGTGCAATCTGCTGCGCGGTGCTTTTGCTATCGGTCGATTTCACACAGAACAGCACGACATCAGCATCCGCCACCGCACTGGCCTCGGTACTCGCCTCCAGCGTCACGTTCTCATCAAAGGTTTGCGTCTCAAGACGTAATCCATGCTTGCGAACAGCGTCTACATGCAATGGCCGACCGATCAAGGTCACCGGTTGCCCAGCCCGAGCAAGCATGCCCCCAAAATAGCAACCAACTGCACCTGCTCCTACCACTGCAAAACGCATCGCCTTCTCCAACAGAGTCCCCAGTATCTATCGTTGATTTTTTAAGCGATGCCTATTCAGGCATCTCGCCAAAGACTTGCTGCGCAATCGCGAACGCTGCATTGGCAGCGGGCACACCGCAATAAATCGCTGTCTGCAGCAGCGCTTCCTTGACCTGATCGACCGAGACGCCGTTATTCCGTGCAGCACGCAGATGTAGTTTCAACTCTTCCTCTCGGTTCAGCGCCACCATCATGCAGATCGTCATCAAGCTGCGGGTCTGACGTGGCAAACCAGGACGAGTCCAGATCTCGCCCCAGGCGTAGCGCGTAATCAGGTTCTGGAACTCGGCGTTGAAATCATTCAAACTCTCCTGTGCGCGATCGACATGCTGATCGCCCAGTACCGCGCGACGTACTGCCATCCCGTTTGCGTATCGCTGTTCCTCGTCCATGCTGTCCCGCTCAGTGATGTAGAAAATCAAGAAGCTGCTGCGTAAAACTTTGCGCCACTTCCCAGTTGGAGAGATGCGCCGCATTCAACTCAACATAGCGCGCACCCGTGATCGCCTTGGCGATAAACTCGCCATGCTCGGGCGGTGTGGATGTATCGTGCCGCCCCGCAATCACCAGCGTCGGCCGTTTGATTCGGCCCAACTCGGCGCGCTGGTCCATGTCACGCACGGCAGCGCAATTTGCAACATAGCCCTCAACCGAGGTAGCTGCCAGCATCGCCTTGACACGCTCGACCTGCGTCGGCGCATGGCTTAAAAAGTCATCTGTGAACCAGCGCTGAAGTACCGCAGGGATGACCGATTGCATACCGTCTTGTCGGACTTGCGCGATGCGCGTATTCCACATCTCTGGCACACCAATCGCCGCGCTGGTGTTACATAGCACTAGCTTGTCGATCCGATCTGATGCATGAATACCCAGCCACATCCCGGTCATGCCACCCATGGAAAGACCACAGAAATGTGCCCGCGTGATGTTCAAATGATCGAGTAGCGAGACAACATCGGTACCCAGTTGCGCGATGGTATAGGGCCCGGGCGTGATCTCGGATTGACCATGACCGCGCGTGTCGTAGCGCAGCACACGAAAATGCTCGAGCAACGCTGGCATTTGTGGTGACCACATATCCAGCGTTGTGCCCAGCGAGTTGGACAGCACTAGCACAGGGGCTTCGCTATCCCCCTCAATCTGGTAGTGCAGCTTGCCTTTTCCCGTATCAAGCATGGGCATACGTATTTCTCCCGAGCGTGTGTAATGGTCGCGAAAAGTAATCAGGTCTTGCGCTGCTGATACGCCTCAAGCACGCGATCCACGAAATCACCCGCCTCACCAACGTAACTGAGCGGATCGAACAACTGCGCAAGCCGCTGCTTGGACAATACGCCGACGACCTCAGGTTCCTCTTGCAGTACCGTCAGCAGATCACTGTTTTCAGCATACGCCTTGTGACACGCGGCCTCGACGATCTGGTGCGCTTGCGCTCGACCTAAACTCGTTGCCAGTGCTAGCGCCACGGGTTCCGCCATCACCATACCGCGGCTGGCATCGATGTTTCTGCGCATGCGCTCGGTATCCACTTCTAAGCCGTCGATAACGCTGCACAAATGTACCAGCGCCGCCGCACTCAAAGATACGATCTCGGGCAAAGTTTCCCATTCGGACTGCCAACCACCGAGCGCACGCTCATGTTCATTGGGCATAGCCGACAGCAAGGTCGCCACCAGTGACGGCACCCGCGTCGCGGCCGATAACACGGCAGCACTGCCCACCGGATTACGCTTGTGCGGCATGCTGGATGATCCGCCACGACCGGGCGCACTAGGCTCAGACAATTCAGCGACCTCGGTCTGACTCATCAAGGAAATGTCGCGCGCGATCTTGCCGAGTGTGCCGGTCAACATACCCAGTGTGGTGGCGCACTCAACGAAACGATCTCGGTGCGCATGCCAGGGTAAATTAGGTGTCGCTAAATCAAGCTGATGCGCCACAGCTTTTGTGACTGATGAAGCATGTTCCCCAAGGCTGGCGAGTGTGCCGCTGGCCCCACCGAATTGCAGCACACACACCTGCTGGCGACAGGCCGCTAATCGCTGCTGATGCCGCAGCAGCGCATCCAACCAGCCTGCCAGCTTCATACCAAACGTGATGGGCAATGCATGCTGCAACCAAGTACGGCCGATCATGGGCGTGTCGCGATAACACTGCGCCATACCCGCAAGCGCGTCAATCAATGCCGTCAGTTCATGCGTGATGACATTGATGGCCTCACGCAGTTGTAGCACCCTGCCGGTGTCGATCACATCCTGACTGGTGGCGCCCCAGTGAACGTAACGCGCAGCATCGTCATCAACCGCGGCTACGGCCGCCGTCAGCTGCTTGACCATCGGGATCGCGATATTGCCGGCGTCCTGCGCGGCAATCACCAACGAAGGTATGTCGATTTGATCCGCCTGACAGCAGCGCACCCAGGGGTCCACCGCCGATACAGGTATCACGCCCTCAGCAGCCAAGGCACGCGCCAGCGCTGCTTCAACATCCAGCATGCTTTGCAATGTGGAGCGCGCAGAAAAAATCTGCTGCATCGCCTCGGTCGACGAAATCGCCGAGGTCAACATGGAGCCAGGTAGAGAATTTCTCACGAATCAAATCTCGAAAAAAACGGTCTCGTTGCTTCCACCCAGTGCGATCTGCCACAGGAAGCATCGTTCACGATGGGGATCGGGCTTGGCGATCAGGGTATCGCGTCGCGTTGCCGGCACTTGCTGTAGTACAAAGTCTTCATCGTGCGCGTCACCGGAAAAATAAATCCGCGTGACGACTTGCTTCAACAGTCCGCGCGCGAAAACATTCACCAAAATATGCGGCGCCTGTAGTCCACCATTAACACCGATGACGCGACCGGGCTTAATGGTAGAAAAATGAAAGTACCCATCGGCATCCGTCGCGCAACGTCCGAACCCCTGAAAACCCTTCGTCTGCGGTCGCCCGTCTTCCGCATGCGCATAAACCCCCCGCGCATCGGCTTGCCAGATTTCGATCAGGCCATCTGGTACCGCAATGCCTTCTGCATCGATCAATTGCCCCTCGATCAGCACGTGCTCGCCGGGTGTATCCGGGCTGACTAGCCGAGTGACGCTCAGCCAGTCGAACCCGATATGCAGGTAGGGGCCAACCGTTTGGGAGGGTGTGAGTCCGTGTCGCATCTCAGCGCTCCATTGGGGTTGCATCACGACCGCGCAGCACGATATCAAAGCGCAATCCGAGCGCATGCTCGGGCTCAGTGAGGTTCAGATCGAATGCTGACACCATCCGATCACGTGCGCCTTCGGGCACGCTGTTATAGATCGGATCCAAAGCTAGTAGAGGGTCCCCCGGAAAGTACATCTGCGTTACCAGTCGAGTGGCGAAGGCGTTTCCAAACAGTGAAAAATGAATATGCGCCGGGCGCCATGCATTGGGATGATTACGCCAAGGGTAGGCACCCGGGCGAATGGTAACGAATCGATAGAAACCTTCATCATCTGTTAAGACACGACCGGTACCCGTGAAATTCGGATCAAGTGGAGCATCGTGCTGATCACGCTGATGTCGGTAGCGCCCGGCGGCATTGGCCTGCCAAATTTCGATTAAGGTTTCCGGTACCGGACGACCATCCTCATCCATCACGCGACCGCACACCAGGATGCGTTCACCGATAGGCTCACCAGCGTGCTGCCGAGTCAAATCAGCATCTGTGGGACTCACCCGATTATTTCCAAACACCGGGCCGGTGATTTCTGATAGCGACTGCGGTAGTAAGACCAAAGGCTGGCGCGGTGAGCGCGTGACGGTCGAGGCATAGTCGGGGTAGAGGTACTCCGAGTGGCTACCAGTAGCTGGCCGCCGGTAAGGCGTTGGGGCGGACATGATGCAATCCTCGTCTCGAGACAGTTTGTTATCGGTATGCCGTGAATTGTCGCTGATGACGAGCGAATTGGGAAATTTTGAAACGTTTGCGGTGTTTTGCCGGGCTTGTCTCCGGCAACGTGATCGAACCCAGCATGGAAAGGTCTCGCGCGGGTTGAGAGACCCTCAATGTGTCAGAACGACGCCACACAAATAGCTGGATTCCTACGGAAAGGAATTCGGACCACACCCGCTCGACGCAAAGAATTGTCAGAAAGTTATTGAACTGCGTTACGGTTGAGCAATGCTATCGACGGGTCTGAATAGATGTGAAGACCACTGAGCATGCAAACCGTACACCGCCAACTTTCGCTAGCCAACTACCCATGCAGAACATTGTCAGCAACACCACTGAAGATGCCCCTAAAACTCCAAAAAGTAAGCTACCAGCACCTGTAACTGCATCCGATGCAAATACAAACCTTAAGATAGACGCAGAGACCGACCTTGAAACAGATGTAGATGAGGAAATACACGCTGAAGCAGCACCCACAGCGCCAGCAAAGCCGCCCTCCATCGCGGAGCAAATCAACGCACTGACCGACCCGAGCTTCATGACCTCGCTGGCACGCGGGCTGGCGGTGATCAAAGCGTTCAGCGACCACCGGCGCGCTATGACGATCGCCCAGCTGAGTCAGAAAACCGGTATCCCTCGCGCCGCTGTACGGCGCTGCCTTTACACACTCAAGCAGCTCGGCTACGCAGACTCTGAAGCGAACAACTTCTTTCTGAAGCCGGGCATTCTGGCTCTAGGTTATGCCTTTTTATCCTCAACGCCACTCACGGTGGCCGCACAGCCCTACTTGAATGAGTTGAGCCATCGGCTGAAAGAGTCATGCGTGCTCGCGGTACTGGATCAGAATGAGGTGATGTATGTGGCGCGCTCACATACCGCGCGCGTACTCTCATTGGCACTGAACACGGGTAGCCGATTACCCGCTTACTGCACTGCGCTAGGGCGCGTGCTGCTGGCTGGTCTATCGGCAACCCAACTCGATCGATATTTTGCTTCGGTCGTGCTGGTACCACATACCGAGCGCACCGTCGTCTCGGAGCAAAAACTACGCGATATTTTGTTTGAGGTCCGGCAGCGTGGTTTCGCTGTGGTCGAGGAAGAATTGGAGACTGGTCTGCGCTCAATTGCTGTACCGATACGCGGCGCATCGGGTGCCACGGTAGCAGCACTCAGCATCGGCGCTCAGGTGGGGCGAATCTCACGCGATCAGATCGAGGACTTGTTCCTGCCGTCATTACTCAACGCTTCCAACGAAATCTGCCTGCTACTTCCCTAATCATCTACTTCAGCAAGTCCGAGGCAGTGCCAGAAGACCCTTGACGTAAGGCTAGCACTGCCTGTGGTAATGCCTATAGCACTGCCTGTGGTAATGCCT
>JBIKUP010000035.1:0-8741 GCA_044347535.1 Burkholderiaceae bacterium | reverse complement strand
GCCCTCGTCGGGTAAACCAGCGGCTTCGTCGTAGACCCAGCCGCAGATGAGGCACATCCATGTCTTGTATTCTTGCTCGGTGTTGTTGTTGTCACTCACGGTACGGCCCTTAAAGTAAAATGCCCAGCCGACTATGTTAATGCTTTCCACGTGCAAATCCAATCGTCACCGGTGGTATTGAGCTTCGGCGTCGCCGATCCCGTCGGTGCGATCGGCATCCAGGCTGATGTCGCGACCTGTGGCGCCCTGGGTTGTCACACCGTCTGCGTAATTACCGCACTTCTGGTCGGCGATACGACAGTGGTCGAGGATGTGCAGCCTATCGATACGGACTGGGTCGCCGATCAAGCTCGCTCCCTGCTCGAGGATATTCCGGTCGCCGCCTTCAAGCTTGGCCACCTCGACAGCATTGAAACCATCGCTGCGGTCGCAGAAATCATCTCCGACTATCCACAGGCACCGATGGTGTTGGATCCTTTCTCCGCCCTGCTTCCGCAGCAACGTGATGATGAAGATATCTTGCTCGCGATCCGCCAGCTATTGGTTCCGCAAGCGACACTAGTGCAGCTGTGCGCCGACGAGCTAGCGCGCATGGCAGAAACCTGGCGCGAGCCAAGTGATGATGACACGCTGGAGATTGACGCGATGCAGCTGATCGAATTCGGCTGCGAATTCGTACTCGTCACCGGCGTACCCGGCGAGGCGCAGCAAGTACAGAACCTGCTGTTCGGCAGCGAAGGTTTAGTCCGTAGCGACCGCCAACAAAGACTGCCGGGCACTTACATTGGCGCGGGTAGTACGATCTCTGCTGCAATCAGCGCTATGCTGGCGAATGGTGTCGCAGTCCCGGAGGCGGTTCTAGAAGCAGAAGAATTCACGCACGCTGCGCTCGGTAATGCGCTGCGACTCGGCATGGGCAAACGCTTGCCTGACCGTTACTTTTGGTCGCGCGAGCCTGAGCCAGATGCCGCAGGAAAATAACTAAAAATTCGACGATCTTGATCCAGAGAGAGGTGACCGTGTCTCAAAACGATAGCTTGTTCGCTCGCGCGCAGCGCTCCACGCCGGGTGGCGTTAATTCGCCGGTACGTGCATTCCGCTCGGTTGGTGGTACACCACGCTTTATCACCCGTGCCGAAGGACCCTATTTCTGGGATGCTGATGGCAAGCGTTATATCGACTACATCGGCTCGTGGGGCCCCGCGATTGTCGGCCATGCTCACCCTGAGGTAATCAAAGCGGTACAAGCCGCTGCTGCAAATGGTCTCTCGTTTGGCGCGCCCACCGAGGGCGAAATCCTGATGGCAGAAGAAATCTGCAAGCTGGTTCCATCAATTGAAATGGTGCGCTTGGTGTCGTCGGGTACTGAAGCAGCGATGAGTGCACTGCGGCTCGCGCGCGGTGTTACCGGACGCGATATGGTGATCAAGTTTGAGGGCTGCTACCACGGCCATGCGGACTCAATGCTCGTAAAAGCCGGTAGCGGATTACTCACCTTCGGTAACCCTACCTCGGCGGGTGTGCCAGCTGATTTCGCCAAGCACACCATGGTGCTCGACTACAACGATTGCGCCCAACTCGAAGAGACGTTCAGCAATATGGGCGACCGTATCGCAGCCGTGATCGTCGAACCAGTCGCCGGCAACATGAACCTCCTTCGCGCAACGTCCGAATTCTTGCAAACCATGCGTCGCCTATGTACGCAGCATGGCGCGGTACTAATGTTTGATGAAGTGATGTCGGGCTTCCGTGTGGCTTTGGGTGGCGCGCAGTCGCTATACGGCATACAACCTGACATGACTGTGCTGGGCAAAGTGATTGGTGGTGGCTTACCGGTTGCAGCGTTTGGTGGTCGTGCCGATATGATGAAGCATCTTGCTCCACTCGGTCCGGTATATCAAGCGGGTACCTTGTCGGGTAACCCGGTCGCAGTGGCCGCTGGTATGAGTACACTGAAAATCATTCAGCAGCCGGGCTTCTATGACAAGCTTGGCGCGCAGACGCGCAAACTAGTAGATGGTCTCGCAGCAGCGGCGAAAGACGCTGGCGTTGCCTTTAGTTCAGACGCTGTGGGCGGCATGTTCGGTATTTACTTCAGTGAGCAGGTGCCGGAAAACTATGCGCAGATCATGGCCGGTAACAAGGAACGCTTCAACCAGTTCTTCCACGCCATGCTCGATGCCGGTGTGTACCTAGCGCCGTCTGCGTTTGAGGCCGGCTTTGTGTCAGCGATGCATAGCGATGCGGTGATCGGTGAAACGCTTGCAGCAGCGCGTGGGTCGTTTGCGAAGCTTACTGCTTAAGTCAGCACCGCTAATAAAAAAGGCGTGCAGTGCACGCCTTTTTTTATTTTAACCAGCCACGCTTCCTGAAATACCAAAACGGCGTAATTGCACTGGCAACCATCAGCAACATTGCAAACGGGTAGCCGAAGCTCCAGTTCAACTCTGGCAGGATACGGAAGTTCATACCGTAGATGCTCGCGATCAGGGTCGGTGGCAAGAAGACAACCGACGCCACCGAGAAGATCTTGATGATCTTGTTCTGGTTGATGTTAATGAAACCGACCGTGGCATCCATCAGGAAGTTAATCTTCTCGAACAAAAATGCGGTGTGGCCGTCCAGCGATTCAATATCACGCAAAATCTGTCGCGCTTCATCGAACTGCTCGGCGTTCAGCAGCCGCCCACGCATCATGAAGCTGACCGCGCGTCGGGTATCCATCATGTTGCGACGAATGCGGCCGTTCAAATCTTCCTCGCGCGCCATAGCGGACAGCGACTCGGCTGCATCGGCATCACTGAATTCTTTTTGCAATACGCTGCGGCTGACTTCTTCAAGATTTTGGTAAACGCCCTCAAGCGCATCGGCCGAGTACTCGACATCGGTGGCGTACAAATCTAGCAGTACATCCTTGAAGTCACCAATCGAGCCGGGACGCGAACGTGCGCGCATACGAACTAGCCGAAACACCGGCAAGTCGTCGTTATGCATCGAGAACAACATGTCTTTGGCGAGAATGAACGCGACCGTCACCACGCGCGACTCGCCCTCGTCCTCTTCCAGTAAAAAATCCGAGCGCAAGTGCAGATCGCCGTTATCGGCTTCGTAGTAACGCGCGGAAGCTTCGATGTCTTTGACCTCGTCTTCATCCGGTAGCGTCACGCCATAGATGCCGCGCACCCAATCGCGCTCTTCGTCGCTGGGATCGGTCAGATCGACCCAGATCGGCGTCGCCCGCTCAAGATCGTCGCGCGTCTCGATGTTGACCTGGCTGAGCCGGCCGTTTTGCAGCACAAATACATTGATCATTCGCTTTCCCCCGCCACACGGATGTGGCATGGCCGCAGCGCGTACGCTGCAGGTCGATTGCTTTACACATCAGGGAGCGTGGCCAGAGGTTGGCCATGCACGCCTGCTCACCCGAACCAGGCAAGCGGCGCGCGAGAAGCTGCGTCAGCTTGCGAGGAATCCGCCCGATACCGGCCGGTGAGTCGAAATGGGACTGCCCAAAGGAGTCTCCGTTGTTAAAAACGGTACAAGTTTACTTTTTTACAGGAGATGAGGCAAGGCTTGAGTCGCCAGCATCAGGGTAAATCTGCGCTATTCATGCGCATCAGGATCAGCGCCGAGCGCTTGTTGAGATAGTTCGAATCCAAGTGCCGCCCGAAAAACCGTGGGTTCGGCAGCATCACCGCCAGCCGGGCAGCCTCGGCGGGACCGAGCTTAGCGGCCGGCACACCAAAATACTTGCGCGACGCTGCCTCGCAGCCGAACACACCCGTGCCCCATTCGACTGAATTGAGATAAATCTCGAAGATGCGGCGCTTATCCATCACCGCCTCGATCATGAAGGTGATCAGCATCTCTTGTACCTTGCGAACATAACTGCGCTCACTCGACAGGAATAAGTTCTTCGCCAGCTGTTGGGTGATGGTCGATCCGCCGCGTACGACCTTGCCCTTCTTGGCATTTTTTTCGTAAGCTTTTTGTAGCGCTTCCCAGTCAACGCCTTCGTGCTCGGCGAAGTTCGCATCTTCCGAAGCGATGATGGCGCGCTTCAAATTATTAGAAATACGCGCATAAGGTACCCACTGATGCTGCAGCTCGGCCTTGGGGTTCTTCTCACGTAGTCGCTCGAGTTGCTCACGCATGAATGCCGTAGAACTCGGGTTATGGTTCACCCACCAGCAAACCTGAACAAAATACCAAAGCTGCAGCAGGATAATCAGCGCCGCCGGAACGCCGACTAACCAAAACAACCATCCGCGACGCAATCTCATACCTGCGCGCGTAAGCTTTTGTAGACCGGCGCGGTGTCGGGTCGTACACCACGCCACAAATAAAATGACTCAGCCGCTTGCTCGACCAGCATGCCTAAGCCATCGCGCGTCTGCGCGCCATGCGACTGTGCCAGCTGCATGAAGGTTGTCGCTTGTGCCGCGTAGATCATGTCGTAGGCAAAGGTCGTGCTGCCAAACACCGCAGCAGGTAGGGGCGGCAAATCACCTGATAAACCAGCGGACGTAGCGTTGATCACAAGATCATAAACATCGCTAAGTGCATCAATAGCACACGCTTGCAAAGCAGGATATGAAAACTGCTGCACCAACTCCTCTGCTTTACGCTGTGTACGGTTACACAGCGTGATTGAGTGCGGCGCTTGCTCGAGTAACGGCAGGATCACGCCCTGTGCTGCGCCGCCGGCCCCAACGAGTAGCACGCGTTGTCCCTTGATTGCGACACCGGCGTTGATGCTGATATCACGAACCAGCCCGACGCCATCGGTGTTGTCGCCGACAATGCGGCCGTGGTCGAACACGAGGGTATTCACTGCGCCTGCCGCTTGCGCACGTTCACTGCGTTGCTCCGCCAACGCAAATGCCTCTAGCTTGAAAGGCAGGGTTACATTCGCACCACGACCACCGTGCTCGATAAAATTATGCACCGCGTCGACAAAACCATCGAGCGGCGCGAGTAGCCGCTCATAGACCATCGCTTCACCCGTCTGCTGCGCAAATTGCGCATGAATCTGCGGCGACTTGCTATGCGCGATCGGGTTACCAATCACAAGGTAGCGGTCTGTCATGGGCTTATCCACCGACGGATTGCGTTTGTAGTTGTTGCTCACGCGTGAAAGAAAAGCGCGTGATGATCTCCCAAACGCGCTCACGACCATCTTTCATCAACGCCGCGGGAAAATGCCCGAAAGGTGCAGCCTGACGCACGATGACAAGTGCAGCAGCATCCAGCGCTGAGTTACCAGAGCTGCGCTCGATACGCGGGCCACCTTCTTTTAGATACAAGCTACCGTCCTGATACACGGGGATATAGACCACGAGATCACCATACATTTTTTTTCCGTCATGCTGCGGGAAATTCAAGGTACCGGTCAGCTCGATTTTTTTCTGCAATGCAGTGTAATACAGCGCATGACTCACTTCACGCGTTGACGGTGTCAGCTGGGTTTTTACCGGACGCTTGTTGTAGTCAGCAACATCACGCGCAATCTCTGCTTCACGTCTGGCCATGGCTTGAATCTGCTCGACTGAACGGATATGGCGAGTATCGAGCTGCGGTGAATCATTGGGCTCACCGACGGGTGTCGTCATTGGCTGACGCTCATTCAATTGCGATAGCAGGCGACGCTGGGTACGCTCGAGCTCTGTGACTCGCTGACGCTGCGCCTCTAGCTGGGCACCCTCGTTCATGCGACCAAGATCAGGCAAAGGCGAGCGCGCACGTCCTGCATCAGCTGCGCCCCCCCCATCGAGATTGGCCTGCGCCAGCGCATCAGGCTGCATGGGCGCATGGTCATGCTTGGCGTTAACGAGAATGACTGATAGTCCGGTGTTGAACGGGGCTGCCCTTTCTGCAGCCGGTGGCGCGAAACGCAACGCCAACAATGCGGCGTGCAACACCAACGAGGCGCAAATAGCAATCCAGAGCAAGCGCCTATCCTGCGCCATCATGGGCTGTCACTCGCCGCCGTATCGCTTGCAGGGCTGTTTGAATCGACACCCTGCTCCGCCACCTGCTCTTCCTCGCTCAGGGCGTCTGCCTCTTCTAATTCCACTGCTTCTGCAAGTGTCTCATCCGTCGTCACCACCTCAAGGACGCGCGCTTGCACGGTGAGATCAACTTCATCCCACTCAATCAATTCAAGCTTCAGCTGTGTACCGCGCGCATGACGAACGCCGGTCATCGGGATCACCAAAGGTATCTCGAGTAGCCGCAGCAGATCATCTTTCAATAGAACCGCATCCGTCTGCTTGATCTCGTTTTGCGCCAGCCAACGCAGGCACCAGAAACGCTCCATGGTGGCTTGAAAATCAGCATAGGCCCCATAGGCACTATCGAAAGCGGAGACGATGGCGAATAAATCAGCATCCTTGGGTTTAAAAGGCGCAATCAGCGGCGCAGTCACACCGCCACGAACACAGGCAATTATCTGCCACTGATTCACCAGATCGGTGTAGCGCCGCAGTGGTGATGTGCTCCAGGCGTATTGATCAACACCTAAACCCTGATGAGGTGCGGCATGCGTTTGCATACGCACCTGCATGCGCGATGACCAACCCTGACCGCCACCTTGCGCTCGGTAGATACCGGGAACACCATGCTCGTGCATCAGCTTGCCCCAAGTACTATTGGCAAAAATCATCAGCTCAGCAACAATTTTATCGAGCGGTGCGCCACGCTTGCGACGAGTGATAGTCACTACGTCGTCATCCACATAAAAATTGAAGTCGACTCGATTCACCTGCTCTGGCCTGAGTCCGAACGCCTCGCGCTTGGCCATACGTGCCAGCTCAAGCTGCTGCGCCCATTGCCACAGCAGCGTGATGTCATCCTTATAGGGATACTCGCCGCTACCCTCATCGAGCGCTTGCTCGGTGACTTGTGCATCGAGATCATTGTGTCGAAGATTGGCTGCGATAGGCACCCGCTCGATCAGCGTCTCGGTCGCTGTGACCGTCCATGTCTGCGTATCCAACGTCGCATACAGTGATAACGCAGGTCTGGCATCGCCCGCCGCCAGCGTGAACTGCTCGACTAATGCATCCGGCAGCATCGTGATCTTATCGCCGGGCATGTACACCGTACTCATACGATCACGCGCCAACCCATCGATGGTATCGCCTTGGCTGATGCCTAGACCGGGCGCAGCAATATGAATACCGATACGTACGCTGGTATCGCTCACGCGCGTCAGCGAGAAGGCATCATCAATCTCGGTGGTGGTGACATCATCAATGGAAAACGCTGCCACGTCAGCCAGAGGCAGCGAGGGCATACTGGGTAGCGGAATGCCCGGAAACTCGGTACCGCGCGGGAAATGCTCGGTCAAGAAACGTGACAGGTGCAAGTCTTTTGCAGACGCAATCGCACCGACCGAGAGCAGTAATCGTGCTGTTGAAGTTTGCAGCTCGGCGCAGGCTGCATCGAGTGCTTTGTATTCGATACTGTTCTTGTCAGGTTTGGTCAGCAACTGACGCGCACTCGCCCGGATCGCCTCGGGTAACTGCCCCGCTTTTAACTGCTCGACCATAGCCTGCTGTAGAAGTGCTTGCTGTTTTTTCTTTTCAATACCGGCCAGCGCTGCTTGCAGCGTGGCGGCAGGCGCGGCTTTGTAGCGGCCCTTGCCTTTTTTGTGAAAGTAAATTGGCGATGCTGCAATCTTCAACAACAGGCCAGCAGCCTCATCCGGTTTAGGGGCATGACCAAAATACTCATGACCCAATTCGGCGACGCCGAACTCGTTTTCACCCGCAACTTCCCACAGAAACGTCACATCGATCTCTTCAGCCAGACGATGCGCACTGGCGATCATTTCTGCAGCGGTGGGCGTTTCGAACTGCAGCAACACATCACGCGCACGTACCTTGGTGCGCTTGCCCGATGGCGTCTCGACTTGATAAGCCTCGCCCTGCTGGCTCAGTATCGTGCCCACTTTGAAGTCGCCGGACTCTTCGAAGAACAGATTCATTCGCTTCTCATCGCTCGCAAAAGCTGACTACCTCATCGATGTAGTGCTCAAAGTCCGATAAACCATGATCGCTACCCTCGATCACTCGTTGTGTTGCGCCTGCATAGCGCGCCGTCATCTCGCGCCAATCGAGTACCTCATCACCCGTTGCGGCCAGTAGCAGATAGCGCTCAGGCTGAGTGATTCGCTCAACGGTGAGTGCCTGCAACTCATCAATGAACGCCGCCTGGAAAAAGAATCTATCGTCAGAGTGCCATGCGGTTTGCTCACCAATATACTTCGCGAGGTCGCGCGCAGGCCAAACCGCCGGATTCAGCAGCACAGCGCGACAACCGGTGGCTTCGGCAATTGCAGTCGCATAAAACCCTCCGAGTGACGAGCCAACAACGGCGAACGCATCAGCAGAATAATGACTGACCAACTGGCTTGCTAATGCAAAAGCCTCACTTGGCGAGGGCGGCAGCTGCGGACAGATAAAGCGCTCGGGCTCGCCGCGCTGTTCGAAATACTGCTGCAAACGGCGCGCCTTGAACGATGCGGGCGAAGAGCGAAACCCGTGAAGGTAGAGCAGCGAACGCAACTACTTCACGGCGCCAAGCGCGTCGAGTAGTTTCTGGTGCACGCCACCAAAACCGCCGTTGCTCATCACGAGCACTGAGTCACCTGGCTGTGCTGCAGCGACCACTGCTGCCACTAGCACCGACAGATCATCAAAAACCTGAGCGCGCTCACCCAGAGGTGCCAGCGCCGC
>JBIKUP010000034.1:0-8746 GCA_044347535.1 Burkholderiaceae bacterium | reverse complement strand
CAAGGCACCCGCCAGTGCGCCAAGCACTGCGCTAACCACAAAGGTCAGCAGCGAGATACGCCGCACATTGATACCAAGCGCAGTCGACATTTCACGATGATGCGACACCGCCACGATTTGCCGACCCATGCTCGAAAATTTGAGAAAACTGCGCAGAGTAATAAACACGGTGAGTGCAATCCCCGGCAGCAGCAGCAACTGATAGCGCGTATAGGTAATACCCATCACGTCGATCGTACCGAGGTAATTCACGATCTCTGACACGAAATACGGCTGCGTGCCCCATACCAGGCGCTGCAGGTCTTCGAAAATCATGAAGGCAGAGAAGGTAATCAGCAGCTGCAGGATGGGATCTTTTTGGTAGATCCGCTGCATGAGCGTGGTCTCCATCAAGGCGCCGAATACACAGCCGATGATGATCGCAGCCAGCGGCAAAATCAGCAACGACCATGCAGGCGAAGCCCCATGTGCGCTCGCCCATAGACCCAAACTCGCCGCCATGTAACCACCGAGCGCATAGAAACTGCCATGGGCCATGTTGACGATATTCATCACGCCGAATACCAGTGTCATGCCTAACGCCACCAGAAACAGCACAGCGGCCTGCGATAAGCCGTCCATCAGCGCGAGAATAATCATCTCTTTAGGCATGGCGAGAGCTAGCGGATGAAATTTTCGTTAAGGACTTGCTAAGGGTTTGCCAAGAGTTCGCGTAGGCGCTTGCATCAGGCGTTGAAAGCATTGATGGCGATTGCCGCAAAAGTTTTAGCTTGCGACGCATCGCGCCATCAATACTGTCTGAGCCGTGGATGATTAATGAGTTCCGGCTTCAGGGTCTTGACCCACTCGGGCGATTTCTGACCAACGGGTGTCGTAATCAGATCAGCCGGATAGATCACGATTTTTTCGAGAATCGGGAAAGCATAGTCAGGGCTTTTCTTGGTGATACCCAGTAACTGCTCCTCAAGACCCTGGCCGTCTTCGCGCATTTTTACGTTACCAGTGAGTCCTCGGAACTCCAAGGTGCGCATCCCATCGGACACTTGCTCAATACTCGGCCACTGACCCTTATTCGCCTTAATCGCTTTTTCGTAACCCGCCTTCAGACCATCGAGCGCCTGAATCATGTGGTACACCGAGTAAATCGGATAAGTTCCGGTCTTGTCGCGAAACTTCTTGACGAAACTTTTCAGACGCGGCTCATCCTTGTACTGCGGGTGAAGGAAATAATGATCACCACGCGCGCCAACAATCACGCCCTCCGGTAGTGCGCTACCTAAACGCTCCAGCGAGCTCTCGGCCAGCGGCAACACGAAGAGCGAGTTTTTCATCAGCCCGCGCTGCGACGCCTGACGCACAAAGGTATCGAGATCACCGCCCCATGCTGTCGACAGGATGACCTCGGGTCGCAGCGCCTGTAAGCGGCTAATCTCGGTGGAGTAATCGGTTGCACCAAATTTAGGAAACAACTCAGCGACGATTTTTACATCGGGCTTCATGGCTAGCAAGGTATTGCGGAACAACTCCCACGAGTCACGGCCCCAGGCGTAATCCTGATTAATCACCGCGATAGATTTCAGGTCGGGCTTGGTACGCAACAGGTACAAGACGCTAGCGACCATCTCGGTGGTTGCATTAGCTTGTGTCCGAACCACATAACGATAGCGCTTATCCTCCAGCACTTTCTCGGTGCCGCAATCCCACATGATGTTGAGTACCTTCAGATCCTCAGCCACCGGGGCGACGATATTGCAATTGCCGCTGGAAATCGCAGCCACCATCACCTTGGTGTCGCTCTCCTGAACCACGCGGCGGTACTCAGATAAAAACTTATCCGAGCCTATGCCCTCATCAATGAAAGTAGGTACAAGCTTGACGCCGCCGATGCCACCGCTTGCGTTGATCTGCTCGATATAGAGCTCAGCCGCCGCCTTTGCCGGCACACCAAATACCGAGGCCGGTCCCGACAAAAAGGTGCTGATGCCGACTTTGAGTTCAGTGGGTTTGGTTTGTGCACCAGCCGCCGCAACGAAGCCCGCAAGGGCCAATCCGGCCACCCCTTGCACGAGTGCATGGATGTTCATAAGGATGTCTCCAGCCTAAGATCTATTGTCGTTATAGTTTTCGTCGCACTGCACCATACCGGCGAATGCGCGGAAGTCGCCACTATAAAGCCTAGAGGCCGACTTTGCGATAATCCGCACAGCGTGCCTGGGACCTACCGCAACCTACTACCGACGACCCTATCCTGTTTTTCCGCTCAAGGCTCGGAAAAGGCCATTGGCATGTTGTTGATGCCTAGTCAGTGGCAAAGCAGATCTGGTGGTCTAATTCAAGGCGAATGCCAATTGCCTCACCGATCGCATGGTCATGGTGACTGGGCACCAGCGACAGTAACTGCTGCCCCGAGGGCAAGGCCAGCGTGTACAAAAATGTCGCCCCACGAAATGCCTTGGACAGTACGCGCGCCTGCAGCGGACTGGCGTCGTCATGCTGGATATCATCCGGCCGCACCAACAAATCCACATCGCCACCCTTACCGACACCGTCGGGCAATGTATCAGGCTTGAACACACCGAGCTCGGTATGCACCTGACCTGCATCACCCAGTTGGCCACGCAGCATCATGCCCTCGCCGATGAAACGCGCAACGAATCGGTTCAGTGGGCGGTGATACAGCTGCATCGGCGTGCCCCACTGCTGCAAGCATCCTTCTGCCAATACGGCGATACGGTCGGCTACTGCAAACGCTTCCTGTTGATCATGGGTGACGATGACCGCGGTGGTACCAGTCTGCTTCAACAAATCGCGCACCTCGATCGCCAAACGCTCACGCAGCGTGACATCCAGATTCGAGAATGGCTCATCCATCAGCAACAGCGACGGCTGCGGTGCCAATGCACGCGCCAAGGCAACGCGCTGCTGTTGACCACCCGAGAGTTGATGCGGCGCGCTGTGCGCCAGCTCTTTCATGCCAACCAGTTCAAGCATTTGCGCAACACGTTGCTCGCGCTCGCGCGTGCTACGGCGATATAAACCGAAGCCAATATTTTCAGCTACTGACAAATGTGGAAACAGTGCATAGTCTTGAAACACCATGCCGATGTTGCGATGCTCGGGCGCGAGTTGATAACCCGTACGACCAACCTCGTCCTGCATCAACCAGATACGGCCAGACTGTAGTGGATGAAAACCTGCAATCGCACGCAAGGCCGTGGTCTTGCCGCAGCCTGATGGCCCAAGCAAACAGGCGATTTCACCTTGCGCCAAGCTAAGTGAAAAATCCGATAGCACTACCTGCAGCTCACTTGCGGTGGGATAGCCAAGTGTCAGCGACTCTAATTCAAGTGCCTGTACTTGCTGATGATGATTCACATCGCGCTTCATAGCCTAGCGCTCCGACTGACGAATTAATAACAAGACGGGTAGCAAACCTGCAGCCACAATACACAAGCTCGGTAACGCAGCGCGGTCCCACATACCCTCAGCGCTCATCTCGAACACACGCACTGCCAGCGTGTCCCAGCCAAATGGACGTGTCATTAACGTGATCGGCATTTCTTTCATGACCTCGACGAATACCAGCAAGCTGGCACCCAACCAACCACTACGCAGCAGTGGCAAGAAAAGCTGACGCAGCACCTGCCAACGGCCTAACCCCAAACTATGCGCCGCCTGTTGCTGACTGAGCGTGATGCGCTGCATAGCGGCTTGCATCGGTTCAAAGCCGACTGCCATGAAACGCGCCGCTAGCGCCAACAGCATCACCAATAAGGTACCTTTCAGAACCGGCGCGGGATCAATACCCCAAGACTGCCACAGCGGATAGAGCTGATTGTCCAGCCATGCAATCGGAATAAACAAACCGACCGACAGCAGCATGCCGGGCAATGCATAGCCGAGCGTTGAAGCACGCACCCACAAGCGTGTGAGTCGATCCGAATGCTGCCGCTGTGCATAAGCCAGCCATAGCCCGACAGCAACCACAATCAGCGCTGATAGTGTCGACAGCATCAACGAGTGCGCAATGAAACCCCAATAACGTGTATCCCAATCATTGCGCACCACTGCAAACGACCAAACAGAGAGTTGCAGCACAGGGATCACAAACGCCATGAGCAGTACCAGCGCACAGGCAGCGAATGCCACCCAACGCGATAGCCCCGTCAACTGCAAACGCTCGAGACGCGCCTCGACTGCATTTGCCGCATAACGACGCTGCGCAATCGCACGCTGCTCAAACCACACCAGCACCAAGACAGCTAGTGCGAGTAGCGAAGCTAACTGTGAAGCTACCGGCAAGTTAAACAAGGCCAGCCAAGCTTTGTAGATTGCAGTGGTAAAGGTATCAACATTAAAAATTGCGACCGTACCAAAATCTGCCAGCATTTCCATTAGCGCCAAGGTCAGACCCGCTACCCACCAAGGCCGCGACATTGGAAGCGCCACACGAAAGAACGCCAACCAACGCGGCATACCGAGTGTTTGCGCCGCTTCAAGGCTGCGCTTACCTTGCGTGAGAAACGCTTGGCGCGCCAGAAGATACACATACGGGTACAGCACCAAGCCGAATACCACGATCGCACCACCCATCGATCGTATCGGCGGTAGGCTCACTGGGCCAAGTGTCGAACGCAAAGCGGTTTGCAAAGGACCGCTGTAGTCAAACAAACCGACCATCACCGATGCCAGCACATAGCCCGGCAATGCTAAAGGCAGTACCAGCGCCCATGCAAACCAACGCCGCCCCGGAAACTCACACACTGCGGTCAACCAAGCGAGCCCGACACCCAACACACTCACCATCAGCGCTACACCAAGTGCCATCAGTACCGTGTTCTTCAGCACCGCAGGTAGGACGTACTCATTCAAGTGCGACCACACCTCGGGCTGCGGATGTAGCCAGCTGCCTAACACCACCACCAGTGGCACCACCGTCGGCAGTGACAGCCAAAGTACCGACCACGCAGGTTTGTCAGCGAGTGAATTCATACGGTACTTTTATGCGGTAATTCTCATACAGCGGTCTTGATGCGGTTTTGTAGTGCGCGGCAAACATCTGTTTCGCAAGGTCGATAGCAAGACGGCAGCAGCGCAGACAGTACAAGACACACGGCAAGTTGATGCCAACGCTGCTAGCGACCTGACGAGATAAGTTTTTACTTGTAGCCTGCTCTATCCATCAGCTTGGTCGCAGCTGCCTGCAACTCGCCGGCTTTTGCCACATTCAGTAAGTTTGGCTTGAAGCTACCCCACTCTTTGATGATTGAGTTCGGCTTCACCTTTGGGTTAGCCGCAAACTCGAGATCTTCATCGACGTAAAATGCTTGCGCCGCTTCCATCGACAAGTACTCGATCAACTTTTGCGCACCCGTCGGATTTTTTGCGTGCTTGGTAATGCCTGCACCAGAGACATTGACATGGGTGCCGCTACCGCTCTGGTTAGCCCAGAACAAACCGACCGGAAAGTCAGGTTCTTTGACGAGTAGACGACCTAAGTAATACGTATTCACGATACCGACCTGGCACTGACCGGCAGCGATGGCTTTCAGCAGCGAGGTGTCATCGGGGAATGGTGTAGTCGCGAGGTTCGCAATCCAGCCGCGTACGATCTCTTCGGTTTTTGCCTCACCGATTTCGGTGATCATCATCGCGATCAGTGACTGGTTGTAGACCTTCTTACTGGTGCGCAGGCAAAGCTTGCCCTTCCATTTCGGTTGCGCCAGATCTTCATAACTGGAAAGCTCAGTTGGTCGCACTGCCGACTTGCTATAAACAATCGTGCGCGCGCGCACCGACAAACCAAACCATTGGTTATCCGGATCACGCAGATGCGCCGGAATATTTTTTTGCAAAATTGGCGAGTTCAGCGCACGAAGTTGGCCTTGCTGTGCAGCGAGCCATAAATTACCGGCATCGACCGTGATCAGTACATCCGCCGGAGTGCTCGCGCCCTCGGCATTCAAGCGCGCGAGTAATGCGCCCTCGTTTGCCGTCATCAGACGAATTTCGGTACCCGTCTCTTTGCTGTAACGATCAAGCAGCGGCTTGAGCAGTTGCTCGTTGCGGGCGGAGTAAACAGTGACGGTGTCGGCGATCGCGATGGTGGACAGCGAAGCCAGCGCGATGAAAGCGGCCGATAGCAAAGACTTAAGTTGCGGCATGATGAAGCAGTCCTCGATAGAGTCGATCAAGAACTGCGGAGTTTACCTCAAATGAGAATAATTCTCACTACGAGGGCACAAGGCTTAGGCATAGGCGGCAGCCGCTTGGTAAAGCTTCCTGGATCCCGGCCACCAAAACAAAACGGGCTGCCGATGAGGGCAGCCCGCTTTGCAAATGAGGCGTGTATCAGTACTTCAGGCGCCCGAGGAGCGCTTTTTCAGGCGCTCAATGTTCTGGCGGTTGAACTGATTTGCAACCCAGAAGCCGACGCCGGTCATCCAGATCACCAACAAAATTTGCCAAGTCTTCATAAGTTTCTCCCGATTCGATGATTGCAACAAAATCTTCAGTGACAGCCCACGCCGCAATACCGATCGGCGCTTGATCGCCTGAAACTTCCAGGCGGACGGTTTTCACACCCCCTTATTATTACTCAATTCAGCTTCAGGCGAGTCCGACCCAATGAGCGGCCGAATCGCAATGATCGTTAACACCAGCAATATTATCTCCAGCGCATATACAAAGGTGTAGCCGAATGTCGAGCCGCCGACCATCGCGGCCAGGTCGCGCAAGATACCACCCAAGGCAATTGCGATACCGGCACCCGTGGCCTGTACCGCACCCCACGCGCCCAGCGCCAAGCCGCTATGGGTTTTCGGCGCGAGATTCATGGTGGCGGTCAGCGTGCCATGGCCAAACAGCCCGGCACCAAAACCAATCAGCAGAGTACCAACACCAAACAAGGTAGCAACACCGGTCGGCGCGGCCAGAATCACCATCGCAAACGCCGGCAAACCCGCCAGCGCGCCGAGTGCCGCCAGACGCAAAGGGTCCATGCCGCGACTCAGGACGCGCGAAGCCAGCGCAAATCCCAACAAGCCACCAATCGCGAGTGTCGCCGTGAGTAGCGTGGTCTCACCTACGGTGAGCCGCAAAATCTCTCCGCCATATGGCTCGAGTAAAACATCTTCCATCGTGAAGGCCATGGTGCCCAAGCCAATTGCCAGTAAGCGGCGCGTCGCCTGCTTGCCCGAGCAATACAGCTGCCAGGTGGCGCGGAAATCAGGTGCGCTCTGCTCTGTTGGGCGATTCACTCTACTACGTGATTCCTGCTTCCAAAGCGCGATGGTGTTCAACACCAGCGTCAATACTGCCGCTGCTTGAATCACGCGAATCAAGCGCCCTGGACTGAACTCGGCTAATGCCAGACCAAACAGCACCGCACTACCCATCATGCCCAATAACAGCATTACATACATCAGGCCGACGACCTTGGGTCGCGACTCGGCTGGCGCAAGATCGGTCGCCAGCGCGAGTCCTACGGTTTGCGTGGTGTGCAAACCGGCACCGACCAATAAAAATGCGACTGCAGCAGCAGCCTGCCCAACCCAAGCCGGCGCGTGCGAGGCGTGCCCCATGCCGGATAGCACTAGCAGCGCGAACGGCATGATCGACAGCCCACCGAATTGCACCATCGTACCCATCCAGATATACGGCACGCGTCGCCAACCTAATGCCGAACGATGATGATCAGAGCGAAAACCGATGAGTGCGCGCAATGGTGCGAACACCAATGGCAAAGAAATCATTAATCCTACTAGCGTTGCGGATACGTGCAGCTCGACAATCATCACGCGAGTCAGCGTACCAATCATCAACACTAAAGCCATGCCGACCGATATCTGAAACAGCGAAAGACGCAGCAGCCGCGACAAGGGCAGCGACTCTGATGCAGCATCGGCAAAGGGAAGGAATTTTGTCCCGAAGCGGGACCAGGACCGTAGCATCTCCTGACGCATGGCGCGAACGGAGCTCATGATGGCTGGATGAGTTTGCGCCGAGGCTACGGTTTAGCAAGTCGGGTGGTTCGCCATGGTTCGGGGCCTGCAGGTCCCGAACCATGGCACCCGGACATGAACTACTGCCGCAGCGTCTTGGGTATGGTTAAAGCTGCCACCGGCTGTACTGCCTCCGATGGTGCCACCGATACCTGTGCCGCACTACCATTCAAGAAACGCTTCACCCAGGTCGTGTTCAGGGTCAGCGCAAGGTGCACCGAGAACGAGGCCACGGCAACCGCGCCGATAATGATGGGTACGCCCACGGAGGGTTTCACCACACACCAAATTTTTCCGTAAATCATATTGTCATCCCCCCTCGATTAATGCAGCCAGGGTGAATAGATGTACGCGAGAAGATGGGCGAATGCTGCAATCATCCCGAAAATCTGCGTACCCTGAATTAAATGACGGTGGATCTCCTCGGACTCTGCCTCGGTCAACCCCGTCGGCCATACTTTGTCTCGATCAGACATGTAAGCACCTCCCAGTTAACTAACAAAACGTGCTGGACCCGCACGCGGGAGCCGCTCCTCAAACTTTGGAAAGCCTGATTGCGTACCCAGTTGCGTAAGCTTCTGGTTACACTTGTAGTTGTAAAGCAATGATGACAAATATTCCTCACCACGTCAAGCCGCTTTGACATGACCGGCGGACCATCGGGCACCGGCTAAAAACAACAAAATCCGTTCAATAGCAAACTGCTATGTTTGTATTTTGAAAATATTTCGAACGGAATTGCT
>JBIKUP010000093.1:0-6083 GCA_044347535.1 Burkholderiaceae bacterium | reverse complement strand
ACAGCGTGGGCGAGTTCGCGTGCACACGGTTGCGCCCAGATCCATCAAGCCTTGGGTATAGGCCTCGATATCGCTCTCTGGCAGCAAACTGGCGGCAAGCTGCCAGAGTTGTCGCTCAATGGCCAGTTGTCCGGGAAAGCCCTCGACGCCGAACACTCTGCACAGCACGCGTTTGACATTGCCATCGAGGATGGCTGCACGAGTGCCGTAAGCGAACGCTGTAATCGCTGCAGCCGTTGATAAACCTATGCCAGGTAATGCCGCCAACGATTCAACGTCGGCAGGAAAAACGCCACCGTGCTGTTGCACGATAGCCTGCGCGCAGCGATGCAGATTGCGTGCGCGGGTGTAATAGCCGAGACCCGCCCATAACGACATCACCTGATCGACCGGGGCAGCGGCAAGCGCTCGGACATCAGGAAACTGCTGCAAGAAGCGGTGGTAGTAAGGAATGACGGTGGTGACCTGCGTTTGCTGCAGCATGATTTCCGACAACCAGATACGGTAGGCATCGCGTGTCTGCTGCCATGGCAGCTGGTGCCGACCATGTTGCTTTTGCCAGGCAATCAGGTCCTCGGAAAAAGCAGGGTCATCCGGAGTGATCGATGTATCAACGACACGCTTCATCGCTGGCATCGACCACAGTAGAACGTTGATCGTTGCCCTTGCACGATGCGACGAATTGGTGTGTCACACTGCGTGCAGGGCTCGCCCTCGCGGTCGTAGACCGAATAGCTTTGCTGGAAATACCCGGACGCGCCATCGGCACCGATGAAATCACGCAGCGTGCTACCACCCTGCGCAATGGCTGCCGCCAAGATGCGCTGTATCGCCGGCGCGAGTCGCTCGTAACGGCTGCTTGAAATTCGCTGCGCAGCAGTATTCGGATGAATTCTCGCCTCGAACAAACTTTCACACGCATAGATATTGCCGACCCCCACCACGATATCGCCAGCGAGCAGTACCTGCTTGATCGCGGCGCTACGGCGCCGTGTCTCTCGAAACAGCAATCCCGCCAAATCAGGGTAAGCGATGGGTTCAACCCCAAGACTGCGTAGCAAGAGGTGCTGTTCAACATCACCTTCCTCATCGCCATGCCACAACACGGCCCCGAAACGGCGGGGGTCGGTGAAACGAATGAGGTGTGCGCCAAACTGGAAATCGACGTGGTCGTGCTTGGCCGGTGGCACGTGGCCGGGCAGGACGCGCAGGTGCCCGGACATGCCTAGATGGATGATGAGTGTGCCGTGATCAAATCTCAACAACAGGTACTTGCCACGCCGCCCGGTTGAACGCACCACTTGGTTAAGCAGCAAGGACTGCAGATTGGCAGGGAATGGCCAGCGTAGGCCACCGCGGCGCAAAACGACGCCGGTGATCCGCTGGCCCTCGACAGACGGCGCGATCCCGCGCCGAGTGACCTCGACTTCTGGCAGTTCAGGCATGAAGATAGACGCGGGGCACGCGGATTAGATGGAAGTAAGCGACGGGTGGGAGGTGTGGCGTAAAATCGAGCCGCTACCACCTTTCGAAGGCGCCACGCGCCGCACAGGATTCCCTTGAAAATATTTCGCGCCATTCTAACGCTGAGCGCAGTATTCGCCTCGGCAATGCTTGCACCTTCCGCCAAAGCAGATCAAGCCGGCCGGGGTGAGTCGCTGCCAAATATCGCGGTCACCGAGCAGTTGATCCAAAAATATCTGTCGGCAGAACTCTCCTTCCAACGCGGAGAGAAGTTTGCGGCTTACTCCACCATGATGTCGCTGGCGCGTTCCCTGCGCGACCCCCGCCTCGCGCGGCGTGCGCTGGAGTTCGCGATTGCTGGATCGCTTGGCGGCGAGGCGCTGAAGGCGGGGCGACTGTGGCGTGAGATTGCACCTCAATCGGAAGAGGCAGCACAAGCAGTCGTCGGACTGTTGATTTCCAGCGGCCGAATTGATGAAGTAAAGAACGTGCTGGCGCAGCAGTTGGCGGCTAGCTCACCGGAAGCGCTGCCCAATACGATTGCGCAGCTTCAACGCCACCTGGCAAGAGTACAAGACCGAAGCCGCGCTTACGGCCTACTGCGCGAACTACTTGAACCCTATGGCGATGTGCTGGATGCACGACTCACAATGGCGCAAGCAGCGATGGTTGCCGGCGATCGTGCCACTGCGCTGAGCGAGGTACGCGCTGCGCTCGGCAAACACCCGAGCTCAGACCTTGCCGCATTGGTACTGGCGCAGATCATTGAAGATCGTGCCGAATCAGTACAGTCACTCTTCGCCTTTTTGGAAAATAATCCCAAGTCGCGCGAAGTGCGCTTGGCCTATGCGCGCACACTGATCGAGCAAAACAAGGTTGCCGAGGCAAAGGCTCAATTTGCACAGCTGCTCGCGCACCACCCGGATGATCGCACCACGCTGTATGCGCTTGGCTTGATGGCAGCACAAGCCGGCGAAATGCAAGAGGCGGAAAGCTATCTGTCGAAATACATTCAAACGCTCGGTGACCAACCAGATCGCGAGCGCGATTCAACCCAAGCGCTATTGGTGCTGGCGCAAATTGCGGAAGATAAAAACGATACTGCTGCCGCACTCAAGTGGTTGGAAAAGATCGAACCTGATAATCAGGGTAGCTACATCAGCGCCACGCTTCGCCGCGCGATGCTGCTCGCAAAGGCTAAAGACCCCGAGGCTGCACGCGCGCTGCTGCAGCAAGCGGAAGTACGAAATGATGATGATCGTGCCAAGCTGACCGTGGGTGAAGCCCAGCTACTGCGCGATGCTGGTCGCTTGGATGATGCCTTGCGCATGGTGGCAGATGCGCTGGAGTTAAACAAAAACAATATCGATCTGCTGTATGAGCACGCGATGCTGGCTGAGCGCGCCAAGCAATTTGATCTGATGGAGCGCGAGCTACGGAAGCTGATAAAAATCGCGCCCGACAACCAACACGCCTATAACGCGCTTGGTTACTCGTTCGCAGATCGTAATCTTCGTGTGCAAGAAGCATTCGACTTGATTAGCAAGGCTAACCAGATAGCCCCGAATGATCCCTATATTCTGGATAGCTTGGGGTGGGTTGAGTTTCGTCTCGGACGCCTGGAGCAGGCGCTGAAGACCTTGCAGCGCGCGTATGAAATCAAAGCAGATGCAGAAATTGCGGCTCATCTCGGCGAAGTCATGTGGAAAATGGGCCGGCAAGATGAAGCAAAAAAACTTTGGCGTAGCGCGAACGACAAAGATCCGAAAAACGAGACGCTGAGGGCTACGCTGCAGCGGCTACAGATCAAGCTGTAGCGCATGCAACGCCGCCTGTTCCTGCTGGCGCTGGCTCTTACAGGCGCCTGCACCACCACACTGCCTTTGCCGTCTGGCACGCGCACCTACCGGAGCGATGTTCGACTGGGTGGTCGGCTTTCAGTGAGCTATCGCGCCGCTGGCAAACCAGAATCGCTGCAGGGTAAATTCTTATGGGTGCAGCGCGGTGAACAAATCGATATCGAACTTCTTACCCCGTTGGGCCAGACCATTGCGCGCATCGCAATTGCTCCCGGCCGCGCAAGGATTGAACAATCCGGCGGCGACGTGCGCGAAGCCGCAAGCATTGATCAGCTCACCGAGCAAACGCTTGGCTGGACGCTGCCCGTCAATGGCTTGCGCTACTGGTTGCAAGGGTTTATGCCAGATGCTCGCGGTCAGCTGGCGTCGGTCACACCGGATCAATCCGGCACGCTGCGCGGTGATGGCTGGAAGCTTCGCTACGTGAGCTGGCAAGCCGACGGCAGTACCGCAATGCCGAAACGCATCGACTTCACGCGCGACACTGCACAAAGCGAGCTTGCGCTGCGGGTCGTTATTGATCGCTGGCAGGGTGAGGAATAAGCCGTGACCCGCTCATTGAATGACTGCGCGGCGCCGGCCAAGCTGAATCTGTTTTTGCATGTCACCGGACGGCGCGAGGATGGCTATCACTTACTGCAGTCGGTGTTTCAGCTGATCGACCTGCATGACACGCTGCATTTCACGCTGCGTAATGACCAGGCTATCGTGCGTACGACCGAGATCGAATCCTTGCCGCCTGAACAAGATCTGACGGTTCGCGCCGCGCGCTTGTTGCAATCAGAAGCGCAGTCGCGCGGACTCGTCGTCGGCGGGGCTGACATCTCGATCGAGAAGCGCTTGCCGATGGGCGGCGGCATCGGTGGCGGCTCTTCGAACGCCGCCACTACGCTAATTGCCTTGAATCATTTGTGGGGTACCGGCTTATCACGCGCCGAGTTGATGCGGCTTGGGCTGGCGCTGGGCGCCGATGTGCCGTTCTTTCTGCTCGGCGGCAATGCCTTCGTGGAGGGCATCGGTGAGCAGCTGACGCCGATCCAAACGCCTGAGCTCTGGTTTGTGCTGATTCACCCCGGTGTGAATGTACCCACGCCCCAGATTTTCCAGACCCCCGAATTGACACGCGACACCAAAGTCGTGAAAATAGCGGACTTTTCGGACCGGCTTCCCGGGTTCGGAAGAAACGACTTGCAAGCAGTTGCCGCCCGCGCTTACCCCCCGGTTGCAGACGCTCTAGACTGGCTGTCGCAACGTGCCAATGCGCGGATGACAGGCTCCGGCGCTGGTGTTTTTGCCACTTTTGCATCGGAATCCGATGCCGACACGACGCTTAGGCAGGTGCCGGCAGCGTGGCGAGCGTGGAGGGCCAAGGCGCTCGCCAAGCACCCGATGGCGCATCTGCTCATGTCGTAATCACGAATTCGTATGGCCGACTGGCCGTACAAATGGTTGTGTAGGGGAATCGCCAAGCTGGTTAAGGCACCGGATTTTGATTCCGGCATTCCAAGGTTCGAATCCTTGTTCCCCTGCCAAATAATCCGGGTCGCCGGCTTGTCGCGGCCCGCCACAGCAACGCAGCACTCAAGGAAGCCGCCGAGCCGGGGGTTGAAGCCTGGCGATAGCGGCTTTTACTGCTTGTAGGTGATTCAGGAATCATGGTCCACGAGAACCTGATGGTGTTTACCGGGACAGCCACCCCGGAGTTGGCAGCTGGCGTAGCGTCGGAGCTGGGTATTCCGCTCGGCATGGCGGTGGTCAACCGGTTCTCGGATGGCGAGATCATGGTCGAGATCAACGAGAACGTGCGCGGCAAGGACGTGTTCGTGCTGCAGTCGACCTGTGCGCCGACCAATGACCACCTGATGGAGATCATGCTGATGGTGGACGCGCTAAAGCGCTCATCGGCAGGTCGCATTACCGCGGTGGTGCCGTATTTCGGTTATTCGCGTCAGGATCGCCGTCCGCGCTCTGCGCGCGTGGCTATTTCGGCCAAAGTAGTAGCCAACATGTTGCAGGATGTGGGTGTCGAGCGGATTCTGATCATGGATCTGCATGCTGATCAGATTCAGGGATTTTTCGATATTCCTGTCGATAACGTTTACGCATCACCGGTGTTGCTGGCTGACCTCGTAGAAAAGCGTTACGACGACTTGCTGGTGGTGTCGCCAGATGTCGGCGGCGTAGTTCGTGCTCGGGCATTAGCAAAAAAACTGGGCTGCGATCTCGCCATCATCGATAAGCGTCGCCCAAAGGCGAACGTGTCAGAAGTGATGCACATCATCGGTGAAGTTGAGGGCCGCAATTGCGTGATCATGGACGACATGGTCGATACCGCTGGCACGTTGACCAAGGCTGCCGAGGTGCTGAAAGAGCGAGGCGCAACTAAGGTGGTGGCCTACTGTACCCACCCGGTGTTGTCGGGCCCGGCGGTAGAACGCATACAGCATTCGCCGATCGATGAGGTGGTGGTGATCAACACCATTCCGCTCAGCGCGCAAGCGCAGGCGTGTGGAAAAATTCGCCAGCTGTCGTGTGCACCGCTGCTGGCAGAAACTATTCGTCGGATTAGCCGTGGCGATTCAGTGCTGTCACTTTTTGCCGAGGATGAGTCGGCGGGATAAAAGAATTCGAAACTTTGGCTAGCCGAGGTTTCAATCAAGTCCTCTGGTCGCGGGGGACATTAACTCAGGGCGTAAGCCCGTTTTAGGAGTCATCATGGAAGTTATTGCATTCCCAAGGTCGGAGCAGGGGTCCGGAGCG
>JBIKUP010000330.1:0-2714 GCA_044347535.1 Burkholderiaceae bacterium | reverse complement strand
GCGAGCCGCCGCCTGCGTCGCGCCGGGCAAACGCCAGGCATCATCTACGGCGGCTCGGGCGCACCAGTGAATATCGCACTGGACCACAACGCTTTGTTTCATGCGTTGAAAAAAGAGTCGTTCCACTCGTCAGTGCTGGACATGAAAGTCGGCGACGTAGCAGAGAAAGTGCTGCTGCGCGACTTCCAAATGCATGCGTTCAAACCACTGGTGATGCATGTGGATTTTCAGCGTGTTGATCCGAACCAGAAAATTCACGTCAGAGTGCCACTGCACTTTGTGAATGCCGAGGTGGCGCCTGCGGTCAAGCTGTCCGGCGGTATCATCAGCCACGTGCTGAACGATCTGGACGTCACCTGCTTGCCAAAAGATTTGCCTGCATTCATCGAAGTAGATCTGTCGAGCATGACCGAGGGTTCGTCTTTCCACGTGTCTGATCTGAAGCTGCCAGCCGGTGTGACCGCTGTGCACGCAAAAGATAATCCGACTATCGCGACTGCTTCAGTACCGCGCGGCGCGAAAACTGCTGACGGCGCGGCCGACGAAGCGAAAAAGTAATTGGCATTATCATCGCCTAGGCGAACAAGCCCGTCCTGGTGACGGGCTTTTTTATCACTGTTGGTTTGCGATAATCCAGCAAACTTTAGCGCACAAGATCCATGTCTAGCAGTTCGATACGGCTGATCGTCGGCCTTGGCAACCCGGGTGCCGAGTATGCACAAACCCGCCATAACGCTGGTTTTTGGCTGGTGGATCAACTCGCGCGTGGCGCACTCCGAAATGAGTCGCGCTTTCACGGCCTGCTCGCTAAAGTGTCCATCGCCGGGCGCGATGTCTGGCTACTTCAGCCACAAACTTTCATGAACCGATCCGGACAGTCTGTCGGCGCGGTAGCGCGGTTTTATCGCATTTTGCCGGCAGAGATTTTGGTGGTGCATGACGAACTTGATCTGGCGCCCGGCATTGCGAAACTGAAGCTGGGTGGCTCTTCTGGTGGCCATAATGGCTTAAAAGATATCAGCGCCGCACTCGGAACCCAAGACTATTGGCGATTACGGCTCGGCATCGGACACCCGCGCTCACTGAATCTGCAACAACCGGTGGTTGATTTTGTATTACACCGACCGCGCGCAGAAGAGCTGGTGCCGATCGAGCGCGCCATTGATAAATCGCTCGACATCATCCCGCTGCTTTGTGAAGGTAAACCCGAGCAGGCCATGCACACGCTGCACACCGCTACTTAAGCGGCATCACCACAAAACTAGCGTGGAATACATTCTGCGTCATGCGTTTTGAATAAAGATCAATAGCAAGAGTTCTGCGCGATGGAAAAATGCGTCGTCGGAAAACACGCAAGATTCAGCGTACCGATCATCGCTGCCGATTAATGGCCATTATCAAATGATGATTGTTTCTCTGCGTTAACTCGTTCGAATTTAGGTCAGCTGAATCGTGCAAACAGATTATCGACATCAATAATTAGTCGATTAATATCTTTTTGCTAATAGTTTGTTTACAATCCGGGAGCCGGTGATAGCCTCAAATCGCTGGGACTTGTCACCTTCAGAAACCTTTTTGATCGAGGAATTTCATGACGACTTACAAAGAACTTCAGAGCCAGATCGAAAGACTGCAACAAGAGGCCGAACTCGCACGCAAGACCGAATTAGCGAACGCGATTACTGAAATTATCGCCAAGATGCGTGAATACGGGCTATCGCCGCACGACCTTGGCTTCAGTGGCGCGACTAAACGCAAAGCGGTGAAAGCAATCCGGCGTCCGGTTGCACCCAAGTACCGCAATAATGCGACCGGTGAAACTTGGAGTGGTCGCGGTAAACCACCGAAGTGGATGGCTGGACGCGACAAGTCACAGTTCTTGATTCACAGCGCCTGACTCAAAGTGCCTGATTCGGCGCTCGTTTAATCAGGCAATCAAACTATAGCCGCCGACAGGCGGCTATTTCTATTTTCGTTCGAATTACCGAGCAAAGCTTTACCTACCGAAACAGCGATTTCAGCAAAATCGATAAATCTGTGCCCACGCTTTTTGTGTCGATATAGCGCTGGGCATGCGCCAGTCTGATGGGCAGCACTTGCTCGACATACGCTTCCTCCAAAGCCTCACCGTCCAAGCCTTGCAATAAGCGCTGCTCCTCACGCATCTCCAGCGACGATAAGTCAACCAAACCTGGCTTTACCGAGAGCACTTTCTTGCGTACCTCGCTAGGGTAGCAACCCACGTAACGCGGCAACTCCGCACGCGGCCCGACCATCGACAAATCCCCTTTCAATACGGTGATCAGCCAAGGCCAGCGCTCTATGCCATGCCGACGCAAAAATGCGCCCACGCGGGTTGGCTGCTCGCCCTCGCAACCGCCTATGGTTTCCATCGATCCGGGCTCGACAACTGCAGCGCGAAACTCGCGCAGCTTCAACAAGCGCCCATGGCGCCCCACACGATGGGCACTCACCAACACAGGCCCAGGTGACTCCAGCCGAATCACAACCGCAACCATCAGCGCGAAGGGCAGCAGAATGATCAGCAAAATAAGGGCGACCACACTATCGAAGATTCTTTTCACAGCGAACTCTCATCGGTGTACAGGTGCGCCATGATAAACACCTTCTTCCGTTGGGCGGAGGCACTGACAGCGAGGGTTATAATCATTAACTTTTCAGGCATCGCCTGATCGATATGCACCACGGCGCGC
>JBIKUP010000344.1:0-2618 GCA_044347535.1 Burkholderiaceae bacterium | reverse complement strand
ATCATGTTCGCCCGACAAACCTGCCATGACCTGAACGATGCGCGGATCTTTGGCGCGTGCGAGGCGTTCGATTCTTTCCAGCAGTTTCACTTTGGCCGTTGCATCGAGCGAGACGACAGGATCATTAGCGTGATACAGCGCCCGCGCGGAGCCGGGCTTGATCGAGGAGGCGAGCTTGATGCGACCAGCACCACGACGCGCAATCGTGCGTGTCGCTTCTGCTGCATCGAGCAATGCACGCTCGGAGATTTCGTCGGAATAGGCGAACGCGGTCTTATCGCCCGAGATAGCGCGCACACCCACGCCCTGATCAATCGAAAAACTACCCGTCTTCACGATGCCTTCTTCAAGACTCCAGCTTTCGCTTTTAGTGAATTGAAAGTAAAGATCGGCGTAATCCACCTTGTGCGTGAAAATCGAGCCCAGCGCATTCAGCAACTTGCCTTGATCAAGACCGTTTGGGGTTAGCAGCAAGTTAGTCGCAGTCATGTGCGATTGCAGATTGGGTTCAATGATGTTCATGCTCGCTCGGTGTGTTGGGGGTAAGCCGTGATTTTAATGGATCGGGCGTTTGTACGCCGTGAGCTGGCTGGGTCAAAGCGTTCGGTGTTGCAGCGCTGGCAAGCTGGCGCGAATACCCATCATCGAGTCGAGGTCAATCTCGCCAGCCACCAGCCCCTCGCCTTCAGCCAGTTGCGCGCACACAGCGCCCCAGGGGTCGACCAGCATGCTGTGGCCCCAGGTACGACGACCATTGGGATGCAACCCGCCTTGGGCAGAAGCGAGTACATAGCACTGATTCTCGATAGCCCGTGCGCGTAGCAAAACTTCCCAATGCGCACGACCCGTAGTGGCGGTGAATGCAGCAGGCATGACGATCAGATCGCACTGCCCCATGGCGCGATACAACTCGGGGAAACGTAAGTCATAGCAGATCGACAGCCCGACGCGAGCGAAGGGTGTCTCGAGTACGGCCACCCCACTGCCCGGCACAATCGTGCGTGATTCGTCATAGGATTCTTCGCCGCGTGTAAATCCAAACAGGTGGATTTTGTCGTAGCGGCTGGCGAGGGTGCCATCGGGTGCATAGGCCATCAGGCTATTGAGTACCTTTGCGGATTGATGCGACTTCAATGGCAAGGTACCTCCCAACAACCAGATACCGCATTCACGTGCGAGGTTGGCGAGAAAATTCTGTAGCGGGCCATCGCCGGCGGGCTCGGCAATCTCTACCTTATCGTGCTCATTACCACCCAAGACGGCCCAGTACTCAGGCAGCAACACCAACTGCGCACCTGCTGCTGCAGCCTCGCGCACCAGTCGCGCTGCCGTTTCGCAGTTGTCGGCAGGATTAGGAGTGGACACCATCTGCGCAGCAGCCACCTGAATTTTTCTTTTTTGGGTCGTGTGCTTGGTATCGCTCATTGCGCATGCCTTAGGGTGAGGTATTCGGCTCATTCGGTTTGCGCCGAGGAGGTAATTTTTTGATGACAGGATCTTTCCAAGGACCAGTCACTTGGTAATCTTGGGTCAGCACAGCAGCAACCGGATTTTTCAAAAAGAACTGCGCGAGAAAAGCGCCCAAGCCCACCACTGGATTCACTGCCAAACCGTAAACCACCGAAGCGCCCGCAGCGTTCAACTCGGGGATGACCACCACCGTCAGGCTCTGTGTTTCATTCGCAAGATCGACAGTACCATCCATCAACACCACCGCATTTGGACCGCGCATCTTGAAGCTATCGGTCTTGAGCGTACCGCGCGAGATGGTCGCAGTACTGGCGATACCATCGAATGCAAAGCCCTCAGAAAAGATATCGCGAAAATCGAGTGTCAAACGGCGCGGCAGTGACTGCAAACTCATCACACCCAGCAGTTTTGCGACACCGGGATCGGCCTTCAGAAACTGACCACTACCCAGCTTCAAACTGAGATTGCCGGACAAGGTTGGAAAATCGAACTGAGACGGGTCACCGCGCCAGCTGAGATCACCCTCTATCTTGCCCTTGCCACTGCGCATGGTGCGCTCAAAGCCGAGTCGATCCAGCAGTTGACCGGCGTCACTGATATCCATTTCATAATTCAGAAAACTTTGGCTGTCATTGCGACTGGCCAGCCAACGACCAGTCGCCCGCAGGGTCGCACCGGGGTTGGTGAGCGTCAGCTTGCTGATGCGCCACTCCCGACCGGGGCCGGTATTCAGGGTGCCATTGGTTGCGGCCAACTCGAGTCGACCAAGCTTGAGGCCTCTTAACTCGAAGTTATCCGCGACCACATCCAGCCCAGGTAACTCAGTGGAAGACTTTTTGCCGGCCAACAGGTCGCTCATATCAGAGCGGTCACGCTCTTCAATCTTGAGTTGCGTGAGTCTAGCGGTGATCTTGCCTGCACCACGCTCGAACCATGGATCCTCCCAGGTGGCACGACCTGACATTTCATTCATATTCAGATTGAGCTGCCAGCCACCTCGGATACGGTTAGCGCCAATCACTGCGTTATCAAACCTACGCTCTGCGAATGTCAACTCATTCACCCGCAGGCTGATTGCGTCCACAAGGAAGAATGCTTGCTCGGGTGATGTGCTTTCAGTCGAACTCGCTGTGTCGGCACTTGAACTA
>JBIKUP010000082.1:0-6298 GCA_044347535.1 Burkholderiaceae bacterium | reverse complement strand
CCAGGGCAACGCCACTATCGTTGCTGGGGATGGGCGCGTTCACGCCTATCCCACCGCGAACTAACTTCCAATTGGCGTTGCCTGATGCCGGTCTGGTGCGCAGGTAGCGCGCCGAGATGCTGCGCCCGAGCGTGACTCGAATCTCTTCGGAGTGGGTGGCAGTGTCGAGCATAGTCGAAGGCGTGATAGCAAACCGCAAGGGTAGGCTCTCTGGCCCGACTTTACGGAGTGGTAACGGCAAATCAATACCAAGACCAACCAGATTTGAATCTAGCGAGAAATCCATGCGCTGATCACGAATCTTGACGTTTGCGAGATAGCGGGTACCGCCGGAGAGCTTGCGCATGGTGCGCTTTGCTGCGGTCCCGGCAACGAAACGCCCCAGACCATCAGCTGTCACCGAGCCCTCTAGACGAACTTGCGTACTTCCATCGCGTTGCGTACCACCACTGATCGCCACCGATCCGCCCAAGGCATTACCTTGTAAAGACGAAATCTGAAAGCCGTGATCCGAGAATCCCAGCTCGCCTTGCACTGCGCTGACCGTGGGCAATGAAGGCCACAACTGAATGTCATTGCCTGAAAATTTCAAATTGCCCTGAACACTCGCTTTACCCACTTCGGTCAGCGGAATTTGCATCCTCAGGCTTAACTTCCCCATACCCGATGTACGCGCGTCTGCAGTGAGATGATCGATCCAGCCTTCGATCGGCGTCGCATTTACGTAGCTCAGCATAGCCGCCAGTGTCGCGCTGGCGTTGCCGTTGACATCGAGGTAGGGTGCATTGGCCATCAAATCAGGAATCGCCACATCCACATTCGACAGCGGGATACCCAGTGTCTTTGCAGAGTCGGCACGAATCTGCAAGCGGGATCGGTCGATAGTGAGCTGCGCATCAATATCGTCGATACGGGGCCATAGTGGTGCGCGGCGATCCGCCGCCAGGATCTGAGGCGCTGGGCTCAGTCGTCCTTGCTTGACGCGGGCAGTCAGCTTGAAAACGCTATCGCTACTTGCGCCAGTTGATCGCGTATGAAATGGGAAATCATTCAAGTCGCCTCGTATCTTGAGATTCACATCTTCGGCACGACCATCCAACAAGCCGGCGCTCATCCATTCGCGAGCATCACGACCGATCGCCACTGGCAAGTAGTTCACGACCCGATTCAGCGCAACGCTAGGAAAATTTGCCTGCAAATCAACGCGGCCGAGTTTGCCCGGCGATAAAGGCCATGGCAGCAGATGAGTGCCTTCCAACTTCCCCCTGAGCCCCGCTTGCTGAAAATCCAAATGCTTGACCCTGACCGATAAAACACGACGGCTTTCGCGCATCGACCAGTCCCCATCCAGATTAAGCTGCTCGAACGTCATGGTCGGTGCGCCCAAGTAATGACCAGTTTCTACCTTACTGTTTTCAGATTTAAGTTTGATGCGACCACCATCCTGGTCCGCATCAATATCGCCCGAAAAGCCATCAAAGCCAAGGACCGAAGCAGCTGCACCGTCGGTAGCCGCCTGACGGTGCTTTAGCGCAAGCCGCTCAAAACTGCCACGCAGCTTGAACGCTGCTTCACCCGGCATCGCGCCATCCCAACTGGCCGAGAAGCCTTTCAGCTGGCCGCGCAAGCCAAGTTCGCCCAGCAGTTTTTTTTCAGATGCAGAAATGGGTAAGTGATCGGCCAGTTGAGACAAGGCATCAAGATCGATCTGCGTTATCTTTAACTCGTGTCGCTCACGCTTGGTGTTAGTCGCTGGAATGAAGTGATGGCTGGCCGTAGTGCGCGGCAGCACCGAGCCCTGATCGGTGGCTAATGAAAAATCAGTGAGCTGAATCTGATGACCCTTAGTGCCAAACGAAAGCCATCTGCTTTTCAGGCCCGTGCGGGATTCCTCTACTGAGATTCGGCCGCCCACCTCCACCAAGCTCAGCGACTGCAGACCATCGGCCAGCGTGACCGCGACGTTTTTCATGGCCAGATCGGCGGTCACGTTCTCAATCGATCCACTTTCAAAACTGACCCAGGTACGTAGCGCCCCTTCACCACCCGCAAGTTTCAAAGGTAAATCCAGATAAGGCTGCAATGCGTCGAAGTGCGCCTCGCGCCAATCGGAATAAAACTTGCCTGACCAACCTGAAAAGTCGGTTCGGTTGCGCGAAAAAGGTGGATGGCTGAACTCGATGCGCAGATCAACCGGCGCCGCTAACTCTGCCGGCGGTGTGGCACGTAATGCCGCCTGATGCGATCGCCAGCCATTGCGAAGAACGAAGCTGATATCTGACAAGGTAAGTTCCGGGGCGCCGCGTTGCCGGTCCAGCCAGCGCAGTTTGCCGGATCTCACCACGATCTCCGGCTGATCGAGCAGCCAATCGAGCACCAGACTATCGTCGGGTTGGCCGGTATCTATCAGCATTCCCGCCACCGACACACGGCCATCTGTACCGCGCTCGATTTCCAGATCCGGCTGCACAATCTCCAGTGAACGAAGCTGAATCCGACCCAGCACTGAAGACCAGGAAATGGTTGCGTTAACGCGGGGCAGTAACAAGGCCTGGCCACCATGCTCGTCGCGGATCAACACCCCCTCTAGCTGCAGGTTGGGCATCAGGCCGTACCAGCGCGCGCTGATACCGGCAATCTCAACCGGCCGGTTAAGCATCTGGCTGGCAACACTAGCGACCGTGGTCTTGTAGTGGTCGATGTTGGGTAGCACTACATAGCGCAGCCCCAGAAACAGCACGCAGAAGGCAAAGTAGATGACCGTAGCGGTCACCGCCAGCCAGTACAAGGAGCGGCGTGAAAGATGGGTCAGTGAGCTGATAACCGAGGTCAGCGCGGCCCAACGGCTCGCCCCGACGGGCGGTGACATTTCAGCGGGTGGGAGCTCGGTTGGCATCGAGTGCAAGTATCATCAGGTTCAAGCGGACCGCATTATCGTCGGCGAGTACCGGTCAGCCGCAATCTTATTATCATATCTGCAAGCCGGCCGATGCTCCGCACCGCCCGTCAAGATACCCATCATGAACAGTCACCAGCCGTTAGCCCAAAGTGAGGCCTCACGTTTTGTTCAGCGCTGGCTGGCTGCCGATCCAGTTCGCGCTGCTGAACTCGAAGCATTTACTGGATTATCGCTTGACCAGCTAGACCTTGCCGACTTGCTGCAAAAGCAGTTATCGAAAACACCATCGCTTCCCGCAGCGATGCGGCGTCTGCGTAATTTGCTGGTCGCCGCGATTGCTACGCGCGATCTCGGCGGATATGCCGATTTGAATGAAGTGCTCGCTGCGATTTCGCGCTTTGCCGATTTTGTGGTCAATACCCACCTCGATGCGCGTTATCAAGAAATGTGCGATCTGCACGGCACGCCGATCGGTGAGGAATCCGGCCGGGCACAACACATGATTGTGGTGGGAATGGGCAAGTTGGGTGGGTATGAGTTGAATGTTTCATCGGATATTGATCTGATCTTTCTCTACCCAGAAGACGGCGAAACTGTTTGTACTCAGGAACACCAGCGTCCTTTGTCAAATCATGAATTTTTCGTTCGACTGGGTCGCAAGCTAATTGGCGACATCGCCGAAATCACCGAGGATGGCTTCAGCTTTCGTGTCGATATGGCGCTACGACCCAACGGCGGCTCAGGTCCGCTAGCTGCCAGCTTCGCCATGCTCGAGACCTATCTGGTGACACAGGGGCGGGAGTGGGAACGCTACGCCTGGGTAAAGGCGCGCGCACTTACTGGCACCACTGAGGACATCGGCACGCTGACTCAGACTGTGCAGCCTTTTGTTTACCGTCGTTATCTCGACTTTGGCTCAATCAAAGCCTTGCGCACTATGCATGGGCAGATCCGTGCTGAAGTCGTTCGGCAAGAGACGCGACACCCTCAACGTAATGTGAACGTCAAACTTGGTCGTGGTGGGATTCGCGAGATCGAGTTTCTGGCGCAGGTATTTCAATTGATCCGTGGCGGGCGTGATCCTTCGCTGCGCGATCGGTCGACCCGCACCACCCTAAAAACTATTGCCGAGAAAAAGCTGCTGACTGGCGATGTTGTCGATCGCCTGCTGGACAGCTACCGTTTCCTGCGTAATCTGGAGCATCGAATCCAGTATCTCGACGATGCGCAGAGCCATGTGCTGCCGCCCAATGATGAAGATCGTCTGCGAATCGCTCAGATGATGGGCTACGCAGATGTCGACGCGCTGATACACGCCCATGAAGAATGCAGCCAGTGGGTCGCAGCGCAATTTGATGCAATTTTCGAGGACAAGAGCGGTCAGCAAGCTGTCGACAACAACACCGCACCGCAAACCCCGCTCGACGAACTCGATGAAGAGACAATGGCCACTTACCTTGCGTCGCTCAGGTTTGATGAGCCCACGCTTGCGGCGCAGCGCCTGCTATCCACCCTGCGCTCGAGTCGTCTGCAATCACTGTCCGAGCAACGCAAAACGCAGTTACACGCGCTGATCCGAAGTGCCTTGCCGATGGTGTTGGAGGAACCAGGCACCCGATCCGTCACCCTTCATCGTCTGCTCGATCTGTTCGAGGCCATTGCGCGGCGCTCGGCCTACCTTGAGTTACTTACCGAGTTCCCGCAAGCTTTGGCGCGGGTCGTTCGCATGATTGCCGCCAGTGCCTGGGCTGCGCACTATCTGAATCGTCATCCGGTTCTGATGGATGAACTACTCGACGCTTCTGCGCTTGAGACTGAGCCCGATTGGAGTGCCTTTGCTGCAGAGTGTCGACAACGGCTGCTCGCTTTCGAGGGCGATACCGAGCGGCAAATGGATTTGCTGCGTGAGCTGCACCACGCACAGCAATTTCGACTACTGGCGCAAGATCTTGGCGGACTACTGACCGTTGAACGACTGGCCGACCATCTGTCTGCGCTTGCCGATGTTCTGGTCGCTGTGACGATTGAAGCGGTGTGGCAAACCCTGCCGGGTCGTCACCGTGATCGTCCTGCTTTTTCGGTAATTGCCTATGGCAAGCTAGGCGGCAAGGAACTCGGCTATGCGTCTGATCTTGATCTGATTTTTTTATACGACGACGACGATCAGGATGCGCCGTCGCTCTACGCAAAACTGGCGCAACGCTTCATTACCTGGATGACGAGCCATACCGCCGCAGGCGTGCTGTTTGATATCGACGTCGCGCTCAGACCCGATGGTGCCAGCGGGCTTTTAGTGTCGTCTTTCACCGCATTTGAAAAATACCAGTACCAGTCCGCCTGGGTTTGGGAGCATCAGGCACTTACCCGGGCGCGCTTCTGCGCCGGCGACAGCAGCATCGGCGAGCGCTTCGAAACTTTACGGGTTGCATTGCTTCGGCAGTCACGTGATGCGGTGGAGCTTCGCAAGGAAGTGCTGGCTATGCGCAAGCGTATGCATGATGCACATCCGAATCGATCCGAAGATTTCGATCTGAAACATGACCCGGGCGGCATGATCGATATCGAGTTTATCGTTCAGTATCTCGTGCTGCTTCACGCGCATAAGCACGAGGAGCTCACCGCTGACATTGGCAATATTGCACTACTAAAACTAGCCGGCCAGATCGGGTTGATCGACACAAGGCTCGCCACCCAAGTCGCCGATGCTTACCGTGAATTTCGTCGACTTCAGCACAAGATCCGGCTGCGCGGCGAAGACCGCGCACGTATCGAGCCGACGACTATCGCCACCATGCGCGACGCCGTCATTGCCCTTTGGCAAATTATTTTTATCCACTAGCAGCCGCTTAGCGCCCCCCCCCTCTAGCCGCCCTGCTGTCGCCTGCGAGCAGACCCTTGGTCTGACAAAAACGCACCATTAGTGGTGCAATTGCCACAGATTTATTGCTAATTAGATAATCTTTCTCGACAATCTCATGTGCTTTTCCGACAACTTTCCGACTCGGTCTTGAGATTAAATGCCGGTCGGATTTTTCAGACACGGCCATGAGAACTCAATTCATCACACTCGGCATCTGCCTCGGCTTGCTGACCGCATGCGCGAGCCAGCCCACCCAAACGACGGACAAAAACAACCTGACTGCGGGGCAAGTCAGTCTGACCCTAAAAAAGAACACCACCACGCAGCAGCAAGTCGTCGAAGCCTTCGGATCACCCAATCTGGTGACTCAGAGCGCCGATGGTGAAGAAATCTGGACGTACCAGAAGCACGCCACCGTCGCGAACTCCAGTTCAAATGGTTTCAGCGCAACCATCATCCTGCTCGGTGGCGGGCGGAGTAGCTCGGGATTCGAGCAATCCAGCCGCACCATCACGCTGATCATTAAATTCAAGGAAATC
>JBIKUP010000033.1:0-8943 GCA_044347535.1 Burkholderiaceae bacterium | reverse complement strand
AACGTAAGCTGGATCTGCAGGAGCAGTCGCAACTTTCACCTTGCTGATGTCAACGTTCAACTCTTCAGCGATCAGCGCGGGCAGCGACGTGTGCACGCCCTGGCCCATTTCGGACATGTGCGAGATCAGAGTGATTTCATTGTTGTCAGCGATATGTACCCAAACGTTCGGGGTGTGCAGCGAACCTGCTGCGTTCGCCTCTTTGCCACCGAAACCTGGCACATACATGCCAAGTACGGCAACGCCCGCGGCGGACGTGGACGTTTTAAGGAATTCACGACGTGTGGTTGTCATTTCTTCTATCTCCTCTTACCTATTAAGCCCGGCGCATTTCGGCCGCTGCGTCTTTGACGGCGGCACGTACGCGGTTGTAGGTACCGCAACGGCACAGGTTACCGGCCATAGCAGCATCAATATCGCCGTCGCTCGGGTTCTTGTTCTTGGAAAGCAGTGCCGCGGCGCTCATCAACTGACCAGACTGGCAGTAGCCGCACTGAGGTACCTGGTGCTTGATCCAGGCTTTCTGCAGCGGGTGCGAGTTGTCTGCGGAGAGCGACTCGACAGTAGCGACTTTTTTGCCGGAGACCGAAGACACTGGGGTTTGGCATGCGCGCACGGCAGAGCCGTTGACGTGTACGGTGCAAGAACCGCACTGCGCCTTGCCGCAACCGAACTTGGTGCCCGTCAGGCCGATCTCATCACGGATTACCCACAGCAGGGGGGTATCCGGCTCCGACTGGACGGAGACCGCCGAGCCGTTCAGGTTGAAACTGATTGCCATGGTTTTACTCTCCTCTTTCTGGTTTTACTGCAACTTAAGCCAATGATTTCTCATCAGTTTATTTTCAAAGGCCGGTTTGCCGGCCACTTCTTCGCAATCTGACACGCTCCGGCATGCCGTTACGTTTTTATTACTTTCTAACTTGTTTTTTTTAAACGATTCGGCCTGAAAAAGTCGGATTTTCAACGCCAAATAAGTTTGCGCCATGAGTATATAACATCGTTATTTGTCAAAATCAAGAAAGCGCATAAGAGCAAATAAAACTGATCTTCAACATAGTGCATTTGCCCATTTATTTTCATTCTGACCCAACAGTCGCGCAGCCGTTGTGGAGATATTTCCTCCACAACGAAGTTATTTAAACGATATCAATTTACAAAACGTTGCCAATAACGCCACCCGCCTAACTAGGTACTAATAGTAGCTTCGTCGCTACGTTGATCACCCTCAGTATCAACCCAACTGATTACTATCTTGTCGCCCACCTTACCGCCGCTGAATTTGAACGAGAAATAAGGATCACGCGCGACCGACCCACCGAAATTCACATGCAGCACTTCTTTACCATTGCAGGTACCGCGCACGGTTTGGATGAAATGCGGCTTGATCAGTTTGCCGGTCTTATCCCAAATCAGACGCGACAGCATCACATGCTTCATCAGCACACGGACCTCGGTCCATTCACCATTCAGTACCGCGCGTACGCGCATCGGCTCGCCCATTGCTCTTCCTATCCGAGACAGCCACCGATCATTACGGTGATATCGCGCAACGCGTAGTGAAACTTGTCATTGGCGCGCACTACCGCCACTAAATTAGAGCTCTTTGCCACCTTGATCCGCACCGAAAAGCTAGGGTCGTTCTCTGGCAGCACATTAAACCCCACACATACCGGGTAAGGATTGAGGTCGGCAATAAGTGCAATGAAATCGGTTTGCGCAATATTGCTGCGCACGGTCACGGGAACATTGGTGCCGTTCTCTGCCAGCTCGGGCGCATCGATCACTAACTGACCCTCCACCGCCTCAGACAAACCCGGTACTCTGCCGCGCTCCGAGCGGGTGACCGTACGCGGCTCATTGGGCGTGGTGGTATCGCCCTGCATCGCGCGCACAAAAGCCTCGAGGCTACGGGCGCTGTACACCGCGCCGTTCCAGTCGCTGCCCCAGCGCGTCGCACCGAACACCTGCGCCGGCGTTAGTAGCCCACTACCAAATGCCAACGACAAGGCGCTGGTCACGCGTATCAGGTCACGCCTACTTGGGTTCAAAGAATGCTCCGAATGGGGGATATTGGCCTGACCTGCATTTTGCCACCGCGCGACCGCGCGCGCTGTAAGGGATGCCAACGCGGCGAACAGCCTAGCTAGGCGGGCTAGAAGAGCCTGTCTCGTTAGGTCGATGGCAAGGCGGCAGTATCGCAGACAGTACAAGACGTACGGCAAGATACTGCCAACGCAGCAAGCGGTCTAACTAGGCGGGCTCTAAGGGCTGCGCCGGGTTTCGATGCCCCGGATCGAACCATAAGGTCGGTTTTGCTCAGCCAGATTGCCATTCAAACCATTGACGGTCGATGGCAGCAGCAGCATGGTGTTGGTATCGATCGCACAGTCGCGCATACAGTCCTTGCCGCTGACGTCGGGTTTACCTCTTACGTCCAGCATGCCATGCGCCGTCGTATTACCGTCGCGGTTTGGCATCCGCTGCTGTACCTCCGCGATATTCTTTTCGCTCAGTACATAGTCGGCAGGCACCAGATCAGCCAGATTCAGCATGAACGCGGTGACCGCGTATACCTCATCGACTTTAAGGCTTTTCGGGGCATCGAACGGCATCGCGCGACGAATATAGTCAAACAGCGTTGAGACCGTTGCCAGCTTCATGATCGTGGTCTTCGAGTTTTCACTCACTGCTGCCAAACCAGCGACACGACCGCGCTCAATATCAGCCCTCGTCGTGCCACCGACTAGTGGCGGAAACACGCTCGGTGATTCGGCGAACTCACCGTGGCAACTGGCGCAACGCGCTACCCAAATTTTTTCACCTTGGGCGACACTCCCCGAGCCGCGCGGCAATCCTTGGAAATCGGGTCGCACGTCAATATCCCAGGCCGCAATCTCGCTCGGCGTCGCAGCACGACCAATGCGTGCAAATTTTTCTGCATGCGCGCTACTCACACAAGCGAGCAATACCAACGCAGACAGAGTCAGGCCGCGCATGACGCCAACAACGCTACGAGAGTTGAACATTCATCACCTCACCTGCCGCTGACACTTGCCAGGACTGTATAGCGTTGTTGTGATACACCGAACGCTTGCCGCGTACGGCGCGCAACTCGGCAATCTTCGGCTGCACATGGCCAGCTTCATCAATTGCACGCGATTGCAGAATGTAAGGCTTACCATCCCACGCCCAATCAAGATTAAAACGGGTCAGACACTTCGGCAGGATCGGCGACTCGAGTCGTGCGGTTTTCCAGTTGCGACCACCATCCACCGATACATCTACGCGAGCGATCTTGCCGCGCCCGGACCAAGCCAAACCGGTGATATTGTAAAAACCCTTATCCAGCAAACGCTGCCCACCAGAGGGCGACGTAATCACCGATTTGCACTCTTGAATCACGGTGTACTGACGCTGCAGTCCATCTGGCATCAGATCAAGATATTGGGTTGACTCTTCGCGCGTGGCGAAAGGCGCATCGCCGACTTCGAGCCGGCGCAACCATTTCACCCAGCACACACCTTGCAAGCCCGGCACTACCAAACGCAGCGGATAACCATTTTCCGAGCGTAGCATCTCGCCGTTCATACCCCATGCCACGATCGCATCGTCCAGCGCACGGTCGATTGGTATGCTACGGGTCAGGCTGGCGCCATCACTGCCCTCGGCCAGCAGCCATTTCGCCTTTTGTTTGTCGATGCCACAGTCTTCCAGTAGCAGCGAGAGTGGCACACCGGTGAACTCACAACATGACAGCATGCCGTGGGTGTACTGCACGGTAGGCACCGCCGGGCCACCCCAATCCATCGCACTGTTCGCGCCGCATTCGATGAAATGCATGCGCGACACCGACGGCAGGCGCATCAACTCGGCCATGGTGTACACCTTGGCGGTCGATACCAAGCCATTAATCATCAAGCGGTGCTCGCGCGGATCGATGTCATGCCAGCCCGCGTGATGGCGCTCGAAATGCAAACCGCTGGGCGTGATGATGCCAAACAGCCCTTGCAGCGGTGTGAATGAAATGCTGCTCTCGCGCTTGCGGGTTAGTCCGGGCGATTCGCGGCGCTGCAAGTTCGCCTCATGCTTCGATGGCGATCCGTATGGCGTGAAAGCCACCGGATGACCCAAGCGGGTCGAATGCGCCGACGGCTGCAAAATCGCCATATCGCCATCCGGTGCGGAATGATCAGTGGCAGCGAGCACACTGCCAGCAGCTAGTGTCGCACTCGCCGCTGCAAAGCTCTTACGCAAAAAGTCGCGGCGCGATACGTCGAGACCTTGGGCGCTGATCTCTTCCAGCACAGCATCAGGAATGAAATTTTCTGGCGCCGGCAGCAATCGGCCAACGCTACGTCGTACGCTCATACTTGGCTTACTTGCACATGCCTGTCAGCAGCGCCTCATCGACGCTACCCGCTTCTGGCTTCACCCAAGGCCATGGCCCGTGGGTCCAGTAAACCGTCAGACCGCCACCCATGCCATCTTTGTGAAGCACGCGCAACCACTCGCGCAGGACACGCTTGCCGCAGTCATACTCGTAATTCAGTTTCATCGAACGAAACGGCTTGCCTTCGTAATCCTGATCGGCAGCGTAATCTACGACGTGCCACAGCTTGAAGGTGTCAGGCCCGGTGCGCTCGGGGTTGCCTGCGCTTTTATACAGCACAGGATTCGCGGTACCCGAGCCCATACGCTCCCAGTCCGCGTGCGCGGCAACAGAAAAGCCGAGCAAGGTCATCAGCACCAGAATGGATTTCATACAAAGGACTCCGAAAGACGCTGCGCCCGGCTCAACCCAGTGTTGAGCAACGAAATCAGCATGGTGAAAAGTATATCAGCGGAAATTTTACGAGTAGAATCGGCCGCGAGCGGCACGCCTGAAAGAGTTAATCCCTCCTGCGCGAAACGCCGCTACCCCCTGCCGGAGATCACTGATGCGACCCTATCCCATCCTGCTGACGCTATTTGCGCTGCACATTGCCATACCCGTCTCGTCTGCCCATGCTGCCGGCGAAATCGAAGCAAAACAACTGTATGTGCAGAGTCTGGCTGCCACCTGCGCCAACTGCCACGGTACTGAAGGTCATGCACTCAGCGGCGCAACCGTGCCAGGTCTTGCCGGCCGTAGCGCCGATGAGCTGGTCGCACAGATGAAAGCCTTCCGAAGCGGCGAACGCCCGGCCACCATCATGCACCAAATCGCTAAAGGCTTCAGCGAGTCACAAACCCAATTACTAGCGGAGTATTTCGCCGCACAAAAACGCTGAAGGAGCACACGATGGATCGTCGATCATTCATCCAAGCCGGTGCTGCATTAGCTCTCGGCGCTAGCAGCATCCCTGCGCAAGCAATGCGTGGCGCAAAAGTCGTTGTGATTGGTGGTGGCTATGGCGGCGCGACTGCGGCTAAATATATTCGCCTGCTATCCAAACAGCGTATCGAGGTGACACTGGTAGAGCCGGAGCAAAATTTCATCTCCTGCCCACTGTCGAATTTAGTGATTGGTGGTAGCCGCTCACTGGCTGACTTGAGCCGCCCCTACAGTACGCTCACTAAGCAACACGGAATTACGCATGCGCGCGATATGGCCGTGTCGGTGGACCCGATTGCGCGCACCGTCAAGCTGGCCGGTGGCAGTGTTCTTAGCTATGACAAGTTGGTGATGTCGCCGGGTATTGATCTTAACTACGGAAGTATCGAGGGCCTACCAGAGGCGCAACGTCAGGGCAAAATTCTGCAAGCATGGAAAGCCGGGCCTGAAACCACTGCGTTGCGCAAGCAACTCGAAGCGATGCCGGATGGCGGTGTGTACGCGCTCACCATCCCAGAAGCGCCATTCCGCTGCCCACCCGGCCCCTATGAGCGCGCGTGTCAGGTCGCTTTCTACTTCCAACGTCACAAGCCAAAAAGTAAGGTCTTGGTCCTCGATGCCAACCAAGATATTGTCTCCAAACCAGCGTTGTTCAAGAAAGCCTGGAACGAGCGCTACCCAGGCATCGTAGAGTACCGAAACCAGCACAAGGTTGTCGCCGTCGCACCTTCAGAGGGCTTGATCAAGTTTGATGTGCACGCTGACGTGAAGGCCGATGTGATCAACGCCTTGCCCGCCATGCGCGCCAACAAGATCGCTACTCAAACCGGACTCGCCAACATGGCCGATGGTCGTTGGTGCGGTGTTAACTATCAAACCTTTGAGTCGAGCGCTGCCAAAGATATTTTTGTGATCGGCGATGCGATACAAGTCGCGCAGTTAATGCCGAAAAGTGGTCACATGGCGAACAACCACGCCAAGGTAGCAGCGGCAGCAATCGTCGCACAATTGAGCGGGATCGAACCCAATCCACAACCGATGCTCACCAACACCTGTTACAGTTTCATCGACGATCGCAGCGTTGTACACGTCGCGAGTGTTCATGAATATCTGGCGACAGAGCGTACCTTCAAGGTGGTGCAAGGGGCTGGTGGCTTGAGTGCTGAGCCCACTGAACTTGAAGGCAGCTATGCCAACAATTGGGCTCGCACCATCTGGGCCGACATGCTCGAGTAAATCAAGGGAGATGCTAATGACTGACCTGCTGTGGCCGTGCTCACCGATTGTTCTCACCACACCACGCAACTAAGTATTGGCATCCAACATGAACGAACCCTTGATCGACTGGTACTTTGATTTCATATCCCCTTATGCGTATCTACAGTGGTATCGACTACGCCGCGAGGCACCGCAGCTAGCGATCACACCCAAGCCAGTGCTGTTTGCTGGACTATTGAGTCATTGGGATAACAAAGGTCCCGCAGAAATCACGCCGAAGCGAAGCTGGACTTATGCCAATTGTCTATGGCTCGCGAAGCGGTACGACATCCCCATGCAGCTGCCACCAGCGCATCCGTTCAACCCGCTGCCACTGCTACGACTATCGCTGGCACTAGGCTCTACCGAAGACGTGGTCGATCGCTTGTTCGGCTATGTCTGGCGTGAGGGACGACTGCCATCGGATGAGGGTGCCTGGCAGGATCTGCTCGACGAGTTACTGGTAGAACCCGCCGACATCAACGCCGATGCTGTCAAACACACGCTGCACCGTAACTGCGAAGAGGCAATCGAAGCCGGCGTATTTGGTGTGCCCACCGCTGTCGTAGAAGGCGAGCTGTTCTGGGGAGTTGATGCCACCGATATGCTGCTTGGCTATGTTGCTGGAGATCCTTTTTTCCGTTCCGAGGCCTACGCACTAGCGCACACTTTGCCCGCCGCCGTGCATCGCAAAAAATAAGCTGAAACTCTCAAGTTCGCATCACGGTGCGCCCTTTCCGGCGCCTTGCTAAGGCGCCTTAGCAAGGCGCCGTGTTACGCCATTTTGTTAATACGCTTGGCTGAATAGCAAAGTTTCGCATTATCCTGCGCCGATCAGACGCGCTGGGTGAAGGTCTGAATTCCCCCTTTTTCACTTGGGTATTACCTCAACCCCGACCGGCCTGGAAAAATTCCCTATAAAATCAGCCACTGATTTTGTGCAAACCGCTGCCATAAGGTATCGGCGAATAACAATGACTCCCCGCTTTTTATTCCGTGTCCTGCTGCTGGCCGTTGCACTGCCGATGACGCTGATCGCCTGCGACAATAGCCCGAAAACCTATGACGCCTGCATGTTGAAGGCCTCGCGGGAAGCCAAAAATGACCGTCAATTCCGGACCATGGCTGAAACCTGCCGAGATCGTTTCCCGGATCGCTGATGGCGACGCTGAGGAATGCAGACATCACACCATATCGCTGCCCCACCACCCAATCAACAAGCGTTTGCTGTAACCATCATGCTCATGACAACTTCCTCGCAATCATTGCGGAAACTTGTTTTCCTCTGGGCGCAACCAGCCCTGCCCTTGTTACTTTTGTTGAGTAGCTTGAATGTACGGGCCAATGAATGCGAGAACATCATCAAGATGGATGGCTTGTTCAGCAAAGCACATCGCGAGTGTCCGTTCAGCTATTACGCGTTCCGGTTTCATCAGCAATCACAAATGTGCGGCGAAAAAACCGGTGAGACCAAGTGGAAACAACTGTTCTCCCAAGGTGCCTCGACCTTCGACAGCAAAGCTGCGAGCATGGGCAAATCCGCGCTATGCGCGAAGCTGGTGAAAGATTTTCCGATGACGGTGAAGTTTTAACTCGCCATCGGCACTTCAACCCTATCACCCATCATCGGCACACTGGCATGCCAGCCGAGTTCCCGCTGAATTCTGCGTCGTAACGCATCGGAAGCATCCTGCTCACCATGGGTGATGTACACATGCTGCGGCGGTCGCTTGGCGGTTCTCAGCCAATCCATGATCTGACCGGCATCTGCATGGGCTGACATCCCCGGCAGCGACACAATCTCTGCGTTGACCGCCACATCCTGACCAAAAATACGGATGCTGCGCTCACCCTGCACCAAGCGCGCGCCACGCGTACCGCCCGCTTGGTACCCAGCAAACACCACACTGCAGCGGTGATCACCAAGATGGTTCTTCAGGTGATGCAGAATCCGGCCGCCTGTGGCCATGCCACTGGCCGAGATAATGATCGCCGGGTAAGTCAGCTGGTTCAGCTCGCGCGACTGATCCGCTGTTCGGCAGAAGCGTGCAACGCTACCCATATGCCGGCAATCGTCAATTGATAAGCGATGCTCATTGGCATGGCGCTGGTAGATGCCTGTGGTGTCGATCGCCATCGGGCTATCCAGAAACACCGGTAAATCCGGAATTTGTTTGGACTTCTTCAACAGCCAAATCTGATACAGCAGCGCCTGCGTACGACCCACTGCAAACGCCGGCACAATCACCATGCCACCGCGCGCTGCGGTACGCCGAATCACATCGGCCAGTTCGCCTGCATGGTCACTATCATCATGAGTTCGGTCGCCATACGTCGATTCAATCACCAACGTGTCGCCGTGCTCGATT
>JBIKUP010000131.1:0-5088 GCA_044347535.1 Burkholderiaceae bacterium | reverse complement strand
TACGCGTGGGCATCTTCGGTGCTGAGCCTTGGGGCGAAGGTATGCGCGCCGAGATCGAGCGTCGCCTTGGCATTGATGCAGTGGATATTTACGGGCTGACGGAAGTGATTGGCCCCGGTGTGGCGAGTGAGTGCGTTGAAACCAAAGACGGCCCGGTGATTTGGGAAGACCACTTTTACCCCGAAATTATCGATCCCGCGACCGGTGAAGTACTCGAAGACGGTCAAGAAGGCGAACTGGTGTTCACCTCCCTCACCAAAGAAGCCTTCCCGGTAATTCGTTTCCGCACACGTGATTTAACACGCTTGTTGCCACCCACTGCGCGTTCATTTAGACGCATCGGCAAGATCACTGGTCGCTCGGATGACATGCTGATTATCCGCGGTGTGAATGTGTTTCCCACACAAATTGAAGAGCAAATTCTGCGTGATACGCGTTTAGGTGGCACCTATCAACTGGTAATTACACGCGAAGGGCCGCTGGATAACCTGGAAGTACGCTGCGAGTTACAGCGCCATGCTGGCGGGCTCGATACCAGCGAACGCGATGCGGTGGCGCAAGCACTCGCGCAGCGTATCAAGACCAGTGTTGGTATTAGCGCTGCAATCACGCTACTCGATGTGGACACGATTCCACGCACCCTGATCGGCAAGGCCAAGCGCGTGATTGACGAGCGCACGATTCAATAAACAGGAGTCTGTATGTATACACAATCCTTTAGCGTCAGCGATGGCCAAGGCAAGAGTGCGGGAGCGAATACGGAGCTAAAGACAGGGCCAAAGCCAGTACCTGTCATCAGCAACGAAGACGCAGAAAAAATCGCGGCCTTTGAGCAGAAGATTGCGAATGATGGGCGTATCGAGCCGCAAGACTGGATGCCAGAGGCTTACCGTAAAACGCTGGTGCGACAAATCAGCCAGCACGCGCACAGTGAAATCGTGGGTATGCTACCCGAGGGAAATTGGATCTCGCGCGCGCCAAGTCTGAAACGCAAAGCCATCCTGATCGCTAAAGTGCAAGACGAAGGTGGCCATGGTTTGTATTTGTATTCAGCCGCTGAAACACTGGGCGTATCGCGCGACAAAATGCTGGACGACCTACATACTGGTCGAGCGAAGTACAGTTCGATCTTCAACTACCCTACCCTCAACTGGGCGGACGTGGGCGTGATTGGTTGGCTAGTGGATGGCGCGGCGATCATGAACCAGATACCTCTGTGTCGTTGCTCGTATGGCCCCTATGCACGCGCCATGATTCGAGTATGTAAGGAAGAATCCTTCCATCAACGTCAGGGTTATGAATCTTTGCTGGTGATGATGCGCGGTACCGAAGAGCAGCGCGCGATGGTGCAGGATGCGGTGAATCGTTGGTGGTGGAAGTGTCTGGCGATGTTTGGCCCGCCAGATGCCGACAGCCCAAATAGCGCGATTGGTATGCGCTACGGCATTAAGCGTTTCTCGAATGATGATCTACGCCAGAAATTTGTAGACGCCACCGTGCCACAGGCACAGATACTTGGCGTCACACTGCCTGACCCTGATCTGAAGTGGAACGAAGCACGCGGTCACCATGACTACGGCCCGATTGATTGGGACGAATTCTGGCGTACGGTGAATGGCGATGGCCCCTGCAATAAAGAACGCCTGGCTACTCGCGTCAAAGCAGATCGTGACGGACAGTGGGTGCGCGATGCCGCACTGGCGCACGCGCGAAAGCGTGCAGCTCGCGAGGCGAAGGAAGCCGCATGAGCAATGCGCTGAAAGAATGGCCGCTGTGGGAAGTGTTCGTACGCTCGAAACAAGGTCTGGAGCATAAACACTGCGGCAGCTTGCATGCGACCGATGCCTCACAAGCGCTGCAGATGGCACGCGATGTATACACCCGTCGTCAAGAAGGTGTGAGCATTTGGGTGGTGCGTTCTGCAGACATCATCGCCAGTAGCCCGGATGATAAAGGCGAGTTGTTTGACCCGGCGGCCGACAAAATCTATCGGCACCCTACCTTTTACGACATCCCGGATGATGTCGGGCATATGTGATGTCAGCGGCTCTCGACTACACACTGCACCTGGCGGATAACGCGCTGGTACTTGGTCAGCGTAATGCCGAGTGGACCGGTCATGGCCCGATTCTGGAAGAAGACATCGCCATGTCGAACATCACGCTCGACCTGATCGGTCAAGCGCGGCTGTTGTACCAATATGCAGCGCAGCTTCAAGGTGATGACGCTACGGAAGATACGCTGGCTTACCTGCGTGATGGCGCCGAGTTTCGGAATTACACCCTGCTTGAATTGCCGCACCACGGCCCGCTGGTGGGCTATGCGCAAGGCGAGTTAGATTTTGCGACGACGATAGTTCGTAACTTTTTATATAGCGCGCTGATGGCGCTGCTGTGGCAGGCACTACAAAAATCTACCGACACCACCTTGGCTGCTATTGCAGAAAAATCCGGCAAAGAAGCGCGTTATCACTTACAGCACAGCCGTGATTGGTTGGTGAAGCTTGGCGATGGTACGGATGAATCGCATCAGCGGGTCCAAGCAGCGCTGGAGCATCTATTCCCTTACACCCAAGAGTTTTGGACGGAAAGCGCGATGGAGCGCGGCGCGGTAGATTCCGGCGTCGGTGCAGATTTAGCGAGCCTCCGTACCGATTGGGACCTCATTCTCGATAGTGCTTTGTCTGAAGCCACGCTTCGAAGACCTGTAGCGGGCGGTTATGTCACCGAGGGTAAGTTGGGGATTCACTCCGAACATCTGGGCTATCTACTGGCCGAGATGCAAAGCCTGGCGCGCACGCTACCACATGCCACCTGGTGACCACATCGCTGCCGCTTGGGCACTGCTGGATCAAGTGTGCGATCCCGAGATACCGGTCTTGACGCTACGCGATCTGGGTATCTTGCGCGCAGTTCGCGAGGGAGATGATGGGCTGCTGGAAGTCGTAATCACACCCACGTATAGCGGCTGCCCGGCGATGGGTCAGATTGAAGACGATGTCCGCGCGGCTTTAGCAGAGCATCAGATCAATGCGCGCGTGGTGACGCAGCTCGCGCCCGCATGGACCACTGATTGGATGAGTGCCGAGGGCAAGCAGAAGTTGAAGGACTACGGCATCGCGCCACCGCATAGCGTTAAAGCGGAAGTGGATGTAGTGCGATTTGCTGCTAACCCACCCTCGCCCGAGCCCGTCGCCTGCCCGCAATGCACGTCGCTGAATACGGTTGAAAGCGCGCGTTTTGGGTCGACCGCTTGCAAGGCGCTGTACCGCTGTTTGGATTGTAAAGAGCCGTTTGATTATTTCAAACCCTACTAAAAGCCCAAAACAAGAAATCTCTAGCGTTGCTGGCGGCGCCTCACCAAACATCATTTCAACCCATCTATCAAGCCATGTCCGCCAATCGTTTTTACCCCCTGCGTATCAAGCGCATTTCGCCCGAAGCTGCTGGCGCTGTAGCGATCGCGTTTGACATTCCTGAAGCGCAGCACGAACTATTTCGCTTCGAGCCCGGGCAGTTTCTGACACTGCGCGCGGAGATTGGTGGGCATGATGTACGCCGTAATTACTCGATTAGTTGTGAGCGTAGCCGCTTGCAGCGTAAGGGCGAACTTGAAGTCGGCATCCGCCCGGTAGAAGGTGGCTTGTTCTCTAACTGGGCAGCGCAGCAGTTAAAGGTGGGCGATATGATGGATGTGATGCCACCCGATGGCCGCTTCACCATTAAAAAGCCCCACGCGATTCATCGCGTAGGCTTTGCCGCAGGTTCGGGTATTACGCCGATTTTATCGATCGCGGCTTCAACATTAGAAGAGCAAACCAATAGCAAGTTCACGCTGGTATACGGCAATCGCAAGATGACGAGCGTGATGTTCAATGAGGCGCTACAAGACCTCAAAGATCGCTACCCGGATCGCCTGACGCTGATTCATGTGCTGTCGCGGCAAGCGCAAGAAGTCGAGCTATTGCAGGGTCGGATTGATGGTGACAAGGTACGCGCGATCATCGCGGCGCTTCTACCAGTGAGAAGTATGGATGAGGTATTCATCTGCGGACCAGAGGCGATGATTATCGCGACCGAAACCGCGCTCATCGAGGCCGGTGTGCCAGCGGATCGGGTGCATGCCGAGCGCTTCACCTCTGGCTCGGCACTGCCCACTAACGTGCAAGCGAGCACTGAGAAACACGTACAAGAGAAGCCCGCAAATAAAAATATCGCGCTTACTGTGGTGTTGGATGGCAAGCAACATGAAATCGCGGTGAGCGCCGACGAGCATCTGCTCGATGCTGCGCTCGAAGCCGGATTAGATCTACCCTACGCCTGCAAAGGTGGCGTGTGCTGCACCTGCCGCGCCAAGCTACTGGAGGGTGAGGTCACGATGGATAAAAACTTCACGCTGGAAGCGGATGAGATGGCGCAGGGCTTTGTCCTGAGCTGTCAGGCGCGGGCGATGAGCGCTAGTGTGAGCTTGAGTTTTGATGAGCGGTGATGTGTGGCTAACGAGAGAGTATCAAGGTGCTAGGTGCTAGCAAAGCAGCCCGAGCTAGGTAGACCTATTGACGACTTGGATCATGATTTCCGTGAGTGGTCAAACAGCGTTATCCCCCCAGATAGACCCGACGCCAAGTTCTCATTCACCACCTACACAAACCGCTCACCAACCCCCGAATCACGGGCCAGCATGGGCCCATCCGCCAGCTGTAGGGTCTTATCCAAATACCGCTCCGACGCCGCCTCAATCTGCTTATAAAGTTCTTTGCAAAGCGCCCTCGCCTGACGCCCCGACCAATCGCTGGGCAGCAAGGCATCGGGTAACTCGGGGTCACGCAACAGCAAACGCCGGTAATCGTGAATCAACAGCATGCGCAACAAAAACGCCTGCTCATCGTCAGTAACTGACACTGCCTGAGCATGGGCCAAGATCGGCGCATACATCGCAACAAACTCTGCATACGATTGGCCCAGCGCACTCAAGTCCCAAGCGCGCGTGACTAGATCTACATCAGATGCCGCAGGGGCCGACTGAAAATCTTCCGCCATCATCGGCACGAGTTGCGGCAGCAACGCTTGCAATCCTTCTGCAGACAAG
>JBIKUP010000193.1:0-4051 GCA_044347535.1 Burkholderiaceae bacterium | reverse complement strand
ATAAAGCAATTCGGGCCGATCAGGCCGAAGCCTTTCCAGAACAAGGTGCGACGCAGTTGCTCGCGCTGCCGAGTACTGAGTTCGCCCACTACCAGCATCATGCGCCAGCGTTTATCCCACACGGGTGCTTGCGCGGCGTAAATCTGGCTGGAGGCTTCTTCGAACCGACGCCGCCCCCAAGGGGTAAGCGCATAGTTGGCACGTCGACCGACGGTCTCAGCACTAAGCCAGCCGTCCTTCACTAAGCGAAACACCGAGGTACGCACCAATCGCTCGTTGAGTTGCATGGGCTCGAGCAGATGAATCAGACTACCCAACCACACACGCCCACCGCGTGGCAGCACCGCGTCACCAAAGATTGTGACAATCAGCGAGCTTGCCTGTACGCGTCGCTGACGGCAGAAGGCATCAATACGGTCGGAAATCGGGCTACTCACGTTCGGGACTTTGATCAGACATCTGTTTGTGCAGACGCTGATTCTAGCTCACGACCGCTCGTCAGCTGAATCTCAAATAGCGCGTGGGAGCAGGCGGGATTAAGGAAGCAAACTACTCATCCATAACTCAGGTGAATAACTGCGTTACATGCACAAGGCATCAAAAAACAAACGTCATGCCGAGATACTAGCCACCTCAACCATACGCCGCGCCAGGGTTGCTAGCGGTACCGCCTTGCGTCCGGTAGCGACTGCGTCATCCGAATTTGCGTTACCCTGCCGCGCACGCTCGGCAATACCATGCAAGATGGCCGACATGCGAAACAAGTTAAAGCCAAGATAAAAACGCCAAGTTGCTTCGTCAATCACCGCGTCACCACTCACCCATTGCAGGTACCAGCGCCGATAGCTTGCTTCGTCGGGAATGCCAAGCGCACGCAAATCCAAACCGCCAATACCACGCCATAAATCATGTGGAATATGCCAGCTCATGCAGTGATACGCAAAGTCGGACATGGGGTCGCCGAGCGTTGATAGCTCCCAATCCAGCACGCCGATCACCCGCAACTCAGTCGGATGAAAAATCAAATTATCAAGTCGGTAGTCGCCATGAATCAGCGCACTACGGGTTTGGGTTGGTAAATGCTGAGGCAGCCATTCCATCATGAAGGCCATATCCTCGCTCGGCGCCAAGGGTGATGCTTGCAGATTGCGCGACCAGCGATCTACTTGCCGTGCGACGAAACCTTCACGCCGGCCATAGTCTGACAAACCGATTTTATCTGGGTCGATTTCATGTAAGGCTGCAATCACTCGATTCATCTCTCGATAGATCGCCTCGCGCTCGGCATTCGACACACCAGGCAGTGATTGATCAACAAATACCCTACCCTCTAAATACTCCATCAAATAAAACGGCGTGCCAACAATGCTGGTATCGTCACACCAGGCTAGCGCATCCGGAACCGGGACTGTACTGTCGCGTAGCGCGGCAATAACGCGATACTCACGATCGATCGCATGCGCAGATTTGAGTAAAGGCCCATCGGGCTGCTTGCGCAATACGAGTTGCTGCTCGCCACTACGCAGCAAATACGTTGGGTTGGATTGCCCCCCTGTCAGCGGCTTAACCTCGAGCGGTGTGGTACCGATATGACCCTGCTCCCGCAACCATGCTTGTAGCTGCGCTTGACGATCTGCGTTCATAGGGTGCTCACCAAATGGCCGCGATCCACGGCAATGCAAGCACCGGTCATGCCCGCGCCAGCATCAGACGCCAACATCAGCAGAGGCGCATTCAGATCGGTGATTTGTACAAACTCGCGCGTAGGCACCCGCATACGAAGTTTCTGCCCGGGTTCGCTCTCAAGGAAATCGCGGTTCAAATCGGTGATCACATAACCCGGTAACAAGGCGTTGACGCGAATTTTATAGCGCGCTAATTCAAGCGCCATCACCTTGGTGGCTTGCACCACACCCGCCTTGGAGATTGCATAGGGCGCGACGCCCGCTGCAACGCGCTCACCGAGTACCGAGCCAATGTTGACGAAACTACCGCCACGACCGGCGTCGCGTAAACGACGCGCCGCTTCGGTGGCCACCAACCAACCCCCTTTGAGGTTGGTATCGATCACACTATCCCAATCATCTTCGGTCTGGTCCAGCAAGGCGCGGGTGACGGTGACACCCGCGTTATTGATTACGATATCGCAAGCGCCGGTCTGCTCGAAACAGGCGTGTACGCTGTCCTTGGATGACACATCCAATGCAACCGCTGAAACCTTGGCACCCTGTGCACGCAAGCTATCTGCCAGCGACTGTAATTTATCGGTACGGCGTGCAGCGAGAATGACCTCGGCACCCGCACTCGCGAGTAGTTGAGCGAAATGCGCACCGAAACCACTTGACGCGCCTGTGACGAGTGCGCGCTTGCCATCTAACCTGAGCAAACGGGTTAAGACATCAAATCCAGTCATGTCTTGATCCCCGCGGAAAGCTTGCGCGCCATGCTCCAGCGGTGTACTTCACTGGGGCCGTCGTAGATACGGAAGGCACGCATGTCGGTGAAGATACGCATCACCGCACTCTCATTGGTGACACCCATACCGCCCATGATCTGTACTGCACGGTCCACCACCCGCCACTCAGCCTCGGAGCACACCACCTTGGACCGGCTAGATTCGAAATTACATTTCTCACCTTTGTCGAGCAGCCATGCGGTATGCCAGATATGCAGTCTGGCGGTCATGAGGTCCATGTCGTTATCGGCGATCATGAAGCCAACACCCTCATGTTCCACCAGCGGCTTGCCAAAGGCGACACGCTTACTCACATACTCAAGCGCGAGATCATGCGCGCGCCGTGCCTGCCCTAGCCAGCGCATGCAATGCGTTAATCGTGCCGGGGCCAATCGGATTTGTGCGTACCTAAAACCTTTACCAATCTCGCCCAAAACGTCGGTGGCTGGAATACGCAAATTCTTGAACTCGACCACGCCGTGGCCACCGGAGAAGCAGCTGTCCATGGCATCGAGGTTCCGCACCAGACGAATACCTTCGCGGCTCATGTCCGACAAGAACATGGTCGCACTGCCATCTTCCATACGCGCCATGATGATGGCGTAATCAGCACCATCGGCGCCCGTAATCAACCACTTCAGGCCATTGATAAGGAAATCATCGCCGTCACGCACTGCGGTGGTGTTCAGCAAACTGGGGTCAGCGCCGGCACCGGGTGCGGGTTCGGTCATGCAAAAGCATGAGCGTGTTTTACCCTCGACTTGTGGTCGCAACCAGCGCTCTTTTTGTGCTTCGGTGGCGACTTCTTCCATCAGATGAATATTGCCTTCATCCGGCGCATGAATATTCATCGCGGTTGGGCCTAGCCATGAATAACCTGCTTCTTCAAATACAACGGCCTTCTCGATATGCGATAGACCCATGCCACCCAATGCTTTCGAGGCATGCGGTGTCAACAAACCTGCGCTACGGGCTTTGGCAATTAATTCATCGCGCAGCTCACGGTGCGGTCCGTGGCTATCTTGGCGCGGATCGTTCTCGAATGGGATGACCTGCTCATGAATAAACTGCTTCACACGCTCGCGTAGCGCTTCAATCTCGGGGGACAATGAAAAATCCATGGGATCTCGATTATTGTTAAATGATGATTGTTGATTTAAAAAAGCCTGGTCTCCGATTGACAGAGACCAGGCAAACCCAACACAAGGTGAACTAACTGAATGCTTACCGCGACCAGCCGGAGCACCGGTCACGGACTTGTTTACCGCCTAAGGATGATCAGATCATCCTTGACTGCGTTGGCAGCAAGAACACCAGCTCGATATTGACCTGTGGGACACAACGATGAAACAAAGTCTTGTGTTGTTTGCATGACAAACAATACCTGAATTATCGGTTGACGATCTGCGCCGGCAAGCGCAGCACCATGAGCGCACCAATCACGGCAAAGCCAGCGAACAAATACAGCGCACTGTTCGGGCTACCGGTGAGATCAGTCAGCCAACCGACCAGAGCGGTGCTCGCCATACCGGCGATATTGCCGAGCGAGTTCACGAGCGCGATACCCGCGGCGGCGGCGGCACCGGTCAGGAACAT
>JBIKUP010000031.1:0-9313 GCA_044347535.1 Burkholderiaceae bacterium | reverse complement strand
AGCAACCGCATCGTGAACGGGAGACGGCTTAACGCCACGTAGCGAAAGTGCTGACGACGCATTCGCTTGCCCACTGCCTGATAAGGCCGATGTTGAACGAGGCAAATTAGCCGCCTCTGAATCCGCCGTCGTAGCAGCCCCCTCGTTGAGTAATGCACGATTACGCTCGTTACCGCGAGTTACTGCCTCTGCCTCTGCCTCGACCGATGGTCGACCTGATGCTTCATTACTGCTGGTGGCCAACCCGCCCCCCGGCTCTTGCGCCATTACGTAACCGACGCAAAACGCTAAGCTACACAGACTAATGCTAACGAGGTTACGGGGTGAAGGATTCATGAACGGGTTATCGTGAAGTCTGATGCGCACACTCACCAGGCAAAGTTTTTATTCGATCCACGTTTATCAATAGGTACCAGTGAATCGAACAAGATAATCCCGGAGCTGAGGTCAGTGACCCGCAGGCGGAATTCATACTCAAGCTGCTGCTTGGACCGATCTGCACTGATATTTGTGGTTTGCGATATTTCACCAATCATGGACAGATCAGGCTTGACCACCTTTCCTTTGCCGCCGGTATCTTGATCGTAAAGGTCAGACTTCTCGAGTTGCCGATACTCTTTGACGCTCTTGTCCTCCAGACTACCGCCAACCGACGAGAACGCAAATTTGCCGCTTTTGGTCATGTAGCTGACCATACGCTGAGTAAGGCGCTTAGTATCAACTTCCTGCACGGTCTCGTTACGTACATTCCCGATCTGAACTAGCCAGCGGCCTTCTTTTTTTGCGAGCCAGGGCGACATCATGAATTCATCGAGCGCACTTTTTGCTGCGTAATCAAAATCGACGGTACTCAGGCCGAAGGTATCTATTTCCTTTTTACTGGCCATCGGGTTGGTCGTACTGACTTTGCCGGAGGCACAAGCCACCAGTAGCACCGGCATACACGCTACCAGAATCATTTTTACAAATTTTTTCATTATGCTCTTTGGCTCCATTACTTAGGTGATGCAGCAGCTGAGAATAATACTTCCTTTTATAGCTTTACCAAGCTGAACGCCAGCCCCATCTGACTCGCCGCCCCCTTAACCAATATAAGGTAATTCCCTGGCTCATCAAGGCTTACGGTATCGACCGGCTGCCGGTTGGCCGTCTCGATCTTTAACAGCCCGGAGGCTGGTCTGTCGACCACGGCGATTTGTATGGTGTTCGGCAGGTTGCGCCAGGCTCGCGTATCTGCCTTCGTGAACGCCGCCTGCGTTGCCGCAGTTCCGATCTTCATGAATGCAGCCGCCAGTGGGTCTAGTTTCTGTTTGTCGACTTGTCGGTCAATTTCAGCGTTAGCGGCGTATTGGGCAGCGGTTTTAATGATCGTCGAGATCACCGCTTTGGAAACAATACCGGGGTAGGCTTTTTCAAACTCAAGGCCCACCAAGCGATTGATGTCGGTCAGCACAACCGTTTTTTCACCCTCCTCACCGACGATCAAGTATGGGTAAGCCGCATACCCCTCTCTGAATTCGGGCAACGCGATACCGCTGTAAAGCACTTTGTCTGATACTAGATACATCGGCAAATCAATTCGGTATTCATTGAAGCCCGGGCCGTTGCCGTCCTCGTAAACCACAATCACTTTATTCTCAAACTTGCCGTTGGCCTGATCGATAGTGGTGCGTAACTTGCGTACAAAATCTCGCCCTTCGTTAGATCCAGCGCTTTGCGCAGCGCTCGATAACAAAGGTTGAATCAGACTCAGGTCATTATCAAGCGGGTCAGATGAGGTGGCTCTGAACAACGCCGACATCACATCGCCAGCAGCAATCTGAATCTCCGACATCATGACGCCGGACCTGACCTTCGCTACCCCGCGTCCCAGCTGATCCTCGATTTGCTGGGTACTGGCAGCGGCATTGATTTTCTGGTTCTGCGCCAGGCCCTCTCTCATCGAGCCATAGGAAGCGCGCGCAAAAGCGCCAAGTTGTACTACCGAGTTCCGTTGCCGCTCTTGCAGGCGTTTGAAGGAAACGCGCGCGTTTTCGTTTTTCAGCATCAACTGGTTGAGCGCGCGGTAATAATCGATAAATCCACCCTCGTGTACCTTACCCTGATAGGGCCCGAAAGCGCTACTGGTCGCCGTGGTCGCGACTAAGGCGAGCACCTCTTGCGGGGTATCGACCGTATCTTCTTTCCAGGGCATGAGCTGGTGCGCACGCGCGAAGGCATCATTACTTAGCTGCCAGTAGCCAGCGTCGTGAAACGCCTTGGCAGCCTCGAGTGTCATGTGAAGATTATTTCGGTCGTAGCGTGGCTTACGATCAGGCGTGAGGAATAAATTTGCGGCACCCTGAAAATCTGATCGCGCCCGGAACTGCATCAGATCAGGGCCGTTCTTGGGTGCGGTGCCGCAGCCTGAGAGAAAGACCACGCTCAGCAGGCAGAGTATTATTGAGAATCTGGCAAACGGACGATTCATGCTTTACCTCCTCGACCGTTAGTCATTCTGGCAGCTGGTTCATACTTATTTTTTTACTGACTTTGTTTTTTCAGGCAGCCACAAGCGCGGCTTTCAGCGCATCTGTGGCCATCTCTTCAAGCCATCCTAAATCAACCTCTTGGTGCGCCTCGCAGATAAACCATGGCTCGCGCGAATCTGGCTCGAGCATGATGCCGCGATCAATCAGGTTCCAGGCAAACTCGCGGTAAAGTCGGCTATCAGTTTTACGCCAATCGCGGTAACTGGTGGGCACGGTCTCGGTGAAATGTACACCGAACATTGCCGGGGGTCCGGCGAAGGCATGTGCAATACCGGCAGCGGTAAATACTCGCCCGAGTGCGGCTTGGATTTTTTCACCCACTGAATCAATCGTAGCTAGCGCATTGGTATGCGTGAGGATAGAGAGCGTTGCGTGGGCGCCGGAGAGCGCAATCAGGTTCGCGGTGTAGGTGCCACCATGAACCACGCCACCACTATGCGAACCGACCTTATCCATGATGTCCGCACGACCACCGAATCCCGCTACCGGGTAGCCATTGCCCATCGCCTTGGCGTAAGTGGATAAATCCGCGTAGATGCCATACAACTGTTGTGCACCACCGGCTGCAACGCGAAACCCAGTCTTGACTTCATCAATCAGTAGCAAGGTGCCGTACTGCGTACATAGCTCACGTAGTCGCGCCAGCCATTTCGGGGTGGCAGAGATACTGCCGGCGTTGCCGATGATGGGTTCGAGAATGACACAGGCCAGTTGCTCGCCACGAGCTTTAAACAGCTGCTCCAAGCCCTCGTCATTATTCATCTGTATCAGGTCGAGCAATTCGCGCGCACGTCGTGGAATACCAGACCCGAAGGGAATTACCTCGGGCTGCGTGCTACTGGCCGGATCCCAGGCTTCGATATCGGACTTCCACATCATCTCGTCGTATAGGCCATGAAAAGCACCTTCGACGATGGCAACTCGATCACGCCCGGTGAAGCCGCGTGCAGTACGAACCGCGCCCATCACCGCCTCGGTGCCGGAGTTTGCAAACCGCATCTTCTGGACATTGGGACACAGCGCCTTGACCTGCTGTACGACCTCGGTGTCGAGTTCGGTGGCAAACCCGGACAAGGTACCGCGCTGCGTGATTTGCTCGACAACGGCAGCATCTACTCGTTCATCGCGGTAGCCTAGAATGATCGGCCCGTAGCCCAGCCGGAAATCAACATATTGTTTGCCGTCGCAATCCGTCAGCCGACAACCTTTTGCGCTACTAACGAATACGGTTTTATCGTCACCCCAATAGCGGTAGTTCTCAGCAACGCCTTGCGGCATATGCAGATGGGCCTCACGCATTAACTCGGGTTGACGACGCATCTCAGGCAGCCTTCGCGTCACCGTCCGTCTGACCGTGCGGTGGGCGCAAGTAAAGCCCTACCTGCTGCTCGAGCAGACGCACCACATGAAGTTCGGCGGCATCGTCGCCATAGACCTGACGCGCACGCTCGAACACAGCCTGGGCATGGCGCCCCATCGTTAGCGTATAGCCCTGCTGCTCAGCAATCTGATTCACCAGTGACAGATCTTTGCAGCACAGCGCCAATGAAAAGCTAGGGTCGTAGTGGCCTTCGAAAATCGAGGGAATATCATGCTCAACCACCCAGCTATTACCTGCACTATGCATCAGCGCTTCGCGAACCACGTCCAAACGCACGCCTGCTTTGGCGCCTAACATCAAAGCCTCGCCGATCGCGGCTGCATTCACGAACCACATCAGATTGGTCATCAGCTTGATGGTGGCGCCATTGCCATGGGGGCCAACATGCAGCACGCGGTTGCCAAGTACATCAAGTACTTCACGCCAACGCGCAAATGCGTCTTCGTCAGCGCCCACGAAGATAGAGAGCTGACCCGCAGCTGCGCCATCAATCGCATTGGTGACCGGTGCTTCGAGGTAATCCACGCCGAGCTCTAATGCGATGGTAGCGATTTCACGCGCAAGATCGACGGAACTGGTAGAGGTATCAATCAGTACACTGCCCGCTCGCATGGCTTGCAATACACCATGCTCACCCAGCAGGACTTCGCGCACCTGGGGTGGCCCTGGCAGCGACAACAGCACAATATCGGCCTGTGCCGCTGCACTGAATGGGTCATCGCACCATTGCGCACCCAAGGCCGCTAGCTCATCGGGAAGACCGGGTCGCGCATCGTGCACCGATACCGCGTAGCCATGGCGCGCAAGGTTGACCGCCATCGGCCGACCCATGTTGCCGATACCGATGAACAGAAGCGAACGTGTCATGTTTTATGAAACTCGAAAAAATGCGAGCCGATGCCAGTCTGACGATCAAACTGAAAGCCGTTGTCAGCCAGTAGCGCCAGCGCCTCATCGAGCGGATAAACGCGGTAGCGAATGGTTTGCGCCATCAGTGTCTCACCGTGATCGGTCAGGTAATAGTGCTTAGTGAACCCATGATCAGCCGGTTCGATTTTTTGGGAATAGACGTACCCATTTTTTATCGGACGCTGGTAGTCGTGATGGGGACCTTGAATACCCAGTAGCAGCCGACCGCCAGAATGCACATGGCCCGCTACGCGTTCGATGCCACGGCAGTTGTCTTCATGCGCTGACAAATGACTCACCATAAATGGTTCGTTGTCACCATCGACCACAAAGTACCAGACACCACCGTACGAAAAAGCCAGATCGTAGGTGCTCTGAAGATCGAATTGCGTCACGTTTTGCCGCTGCAATGAGACATTCGGGTAGGGATTCAAACGCTCCGATGCAATATTCAGCATCGCCGAGGTGAGGTCGATACCGGTGACTTTTGGAATTGCGGGATGACGCGTCACTAGTTCTTGCAGAATTAATCCGGTGCCGCAGCCTAGTTCCAGTACGTTGTCGAACTCGCCATGGTGAACAATGTTGTCAACGATTTTCTGGTAGTCGTAATAGCCGGACGTCATGATCAAATCATAGTACGCCGACATATTGGTGTAATCGCCCATGCCCTCTTCGACCTCATCTCCCGCTCCGGTCCGGGTGCCGGGCTGGGTTATATATTTATTAATTTAATGTTGAATTGTGATGCAGGCGTGCAGTGTTGAACGTTTCAGCGATCTGGTCAACAGCAGAATCGATCAACCACTGATTGTTTTTACACGCAACGCTGCTAGCGGCCTACTGCGGTAAGTTCCAAACGCGCACGTTCCAACTCAGCCAGCATGATCGCTTGCAACGTTGGGTTTTGGACGCCGGTGGCCGCGGCAAATTTCTCTACCCAAGCAAAAAAATCAGAACGCTGCTTCTCATCCCATGGTGAAGGCGGGGTAGGTGTCGCGAGATTTCGCACGCTAGCCACCAATTGCGCAAGTTTCAGCAATTTGGCGCGGCGTGACATAGAGGGCGCAATCGTTAACCGCAAGGCCTTGCGCGTTCCGCGAGAGAGGCGTGGGTTGTCCGTCACTTCAGCCACGATGCAGCCTACTTCGCTACCAAATACCGAGGCAATATCGGTTTCTGTGACAGCACCGAACTGCAGCAGGTCATGCAGCATGGCAGCTGCCAGCAAGAAGGGGTCGGACTCACCCGCCTCCTGCAACATCTGAACGACGTCGGATGGGTTAAGGATGCAGTGCATACCCGCCTCCGGCGCGATCGGACGCTCGGCACCGTTGCGGCCACGAAACGCGATCGCCTTTTCCAGCACGGACGTGCCGCTAGCCGCTGGTTTAACTGTCTTCGCAGAGTTCATTGTCTGATCATAGCTGGTCTATCATGACGAGGTCGATATCTGTCCGTCACACCCGTAACACTACACGCCCATGCAAACCCCGCGCCCCGACACTGTTAAACGGTACCTCAAGCAGCCGCTGGTTCGGCTCAGCACCATTTCCTGGCGCGATCTGATCATGGTGTTGCTGCCGATTCTTGCAGTGACCATGGTACTCGGGTGGCTGACGGTGAAGCTGATCCGTCCGGCACCACCGGATCGGGTGGTGTTATTAGCAGGCCCGGTCGACGGCAGCTTTCATACGACGGCGCAGCGCTACGCAAAAATCATCGGTGCGCATGGCATTCGGGTCGAGGTACGGGAAACTGATGGCTCGGTCGAGAACCTGCAGCGCCTGCTAGACCTAAAACAAACGGTCGATGTCGGCTTCGTCCAGACCGGTTTAGCCGATGACGACCAAGCGCCTGGTCTGCAGTCGTTAGGGACGATCTATGTACAACCCATCATGGTGTTCTATAGCGGCGCCCAGCGTATCGAGCGACTGACGCAGCTGAAGGGTAAGCGCATTGCGATTGGCCCCGATGGCAGCGGTACCGCCGTGATCGCCAACAAGATGCTGGCCGAGAATGGGATGGACAAAAAGAGCGCCAAATTGCTCGAATTGGATAGCGACGATGCAATTGCAGCCCTGTTGGCACGCAAGATTGATGCAGTGTTTGTCACCGGTGAGCAGCTCAGGGGTAAAAAAGTTCGAGAGTTAGTACGAAAGCCTAGCATTCAGATGATGAGCTTTCGACAAGCCGATGGCTATCAGCGACGCTTGCCGTTTCTGTCTCGGCTGGTAGCGCCCGAGGGCAGTTTCGATCTGGGTCTTAACTTGCCGCCGCAAGACATCGACTTATTTGGCACACCGGTTGAATTGATCGCGCGTGAAGGACTACACCCGGCAATCTCCGATCTACTCATCGCCGCCGCGCGCGAGGTGCATGGCAAGGCGGGCATGTATCGCAAAGCCGGTGAGTTTCCGGCACCGATTGAGCACGAAATTCCGATCAGTGAAGAGGCGAGACGCTATTACACCTCGGGCGCGCCCTTCCTGTACAAGCGCCTGCCGTTCTGGCTGGCGAGTCTGGTCGACCGGATTGCGTTGGTGCTGTTGCCGCTCTTGATCGTGATCGTACCCGCTACGCGCATGGTGGCACCTCTCTATCAATGGCGTATGCGATCGCGAATTTATCGCTGGTACGGCGCACTGATGACGCTGGAGCGCGCCATGCTGGCACATCCGGATCAGAATGAGCGCGAGGATCTGTACAAGCAACTGGAAGCTATTGAGAACTCAGTGAACAGCCTGATCCTGCCATTGGCCTTCGCCGACCAACAATACGTGCTGCGCGAGCATATTGCTATGGTCAGAGCCCGGATGGACGCCCTGTCGGGCGCATCGGCGCCACCATCTGCCAGCATGGCCTGAACGGGCCGTCCAACAACATGTGATGCGTGATCTGGAATTGCTACGCTAGGTGACCAGGCTTTTTGGTGGCACAATTTGGCGCTTGTGCAACCCCGCATAATTCGCTCTACCCACCGGCGCACCGCATGAAGCAAGAAAACACTCCCGATCTACCCCACAGTCCCCAAGAATCCGAGCAGGCAGGCAATCTGAAACACCGGCTTCATCAGCACTTGAAGCACGAGGTGTATTGCAAGCTCGGTGTATCAACGATTCACGGGGTCGGAGTGTTCGCACTACGCGACATCCCCAAGGGTACGCTGCCCTTGAAGAGCATGGTCTCGCGTAAAGAGAAGAAATTCTCGCGCTCCGAACTGAAAGAGATTCCGAGCAGCGTGCGCAAGCATTTGGCAGATTTCTGCCTGGTCGAGAGCGGGCGGGTATCCGTACCGGAGATCGGCATGAACGCGGTCAATATCTCGGTCTATCTGAACCATTCGAAAACGCCCAACCTGTTCTTCAACAAGGCGGAAGTACTCGAGGCATTGAGAGATATCACGCGTGGCGAGGAGCTAACGATCGATTACGACCTCAGCTTTGGTGAAGAGCACGTCTTCGGCGACAAGGAACTTGCCGCCGATGACGAACCTGAAAACGACCGCGCCTGAAAGACTTCAGGCGGCGCAGTCGCTAAGCGCTTCTTCGTTGCGGTAGATACGGTTCAAGTCCTCGGGACGAAAATCGATCTTCAACGGCGATGTCGGATCGGTAGCCAAGGGGTGCTGCGGATCTACCAGTGCCATCGCGTAGATCGGCTCGTAGTCGGTCACGAACAACGACTTGTAGCCGTAATCATCGACCGGCCCGAGGTTGTACCAGCGCAGACCGTGCTTGGCCGCCCAGCGCGATGCCAGCAGACAGGCATAGTTGCCCGGTGACTTGTTCTTGAAGTCACGATTCCACTGGCAGAAGCTACCGTAGAGCTGGTCGTACTTGGGCAAGACAATCGACACATCGGTCAGCACCAAGGTGCCGTCCGGCGCATGCATCTGTAGCACCAGTACGTCGAGATCGCGCACATAGTCGACAAATCCCTCGACCTCACGGTCGTCGATCCAGTACTTCTCAAAGTGATCGCCGCCCAGCTCGATCATGTCGTCGAAGCTCAGATCCTTGCCTGGGATGACCTGCTCCGAGTAAGTAAACTCCTTGTACTGCTTGTCGAACTCGCGGAATTTCCTTGCTCGGCGCTCGTCGCTCCAAAACGCCTCCGAGGCGGTGTCCACCATGCCGTACTTGTCATTAATCTGCACACCAAACCGGCTATCCGGTGGAACTGCATAAACGACAAAAGGCCTTGGCGCCTTGGCGATCATTTCTTCATTGACCTCGATGTACGGGCATAGCGCATCCCAGCGAGAGGTGTAATACAAGATCTCTTCGTGGTAGCTCTCGACGTACAGGTTATCGGTGGTCCAGCTTTGGTGACCGACACGATGCACTTCAAGCGCCCGTTTAGATCGTTGGGTCTGGTATAGGTGAACCAGAGATCCATTCATCGTCATTCTCCCTTCACGTGACTTGGTACCGGCAGGCGTTTCAACTCGAAATAATCCATATCGACGTCGAAATTACCTTTCAGAAAA
>JBIKUP010000030.1:0-9382 GCA_044347535.1 Burkholderiaceae bacterium | reverse complement strand
GCGATTTTCGATGACTGTCGCGCACTGTTCGAACAGTCCGGTCAGATTGATCCGGGTAGCGACTATCCACTACTTCAAGGCAAGTACGGCAACGCGAAAGTGCTGCTGCAACCGTTGCTAGACCACGTGGGCTACCGCAAAGTGCCATCGCTTTGGCTGGTGCTGACTGTCGATTCGCCCATGATGCTGGGCGGCAGTGTGGATGTGCTGTTCCGACCTGCAAATATAGAATTCTTTTCGCAGATAGAGCAACTCGCGCAGCGTATTCACCTTGGTGATGAATGGCCGTCTCACCACATGGCACGTGTCAGTCCTGCTGGCTGGCAAGCACCACTCTCGACGATACACACAGCACTTGGTGATGCGATCGCCAGTCCTGACCTCAAAGAAATCGTGGTCACACCCCGTGGCGTTCGATTAGTAGTACGTGTGTGTGGCGTTGAGCGCGGTCACTATCTGGTGCTGCGCGCGATGCTCACTGAAGTCGAGCGAATTCCAAGTGAGTGGCTGGCTTACTGGCTTGATACCTTGCTGGGGGTCGCCGCAGCGGTGCGCGCGGATGTCGGGGAGACAGCGTAGATGTTCTCGCGTCCCTTACACCCGCTACTGGTACTCGTCGTTGCTATCCTGCTGCCAGGTATGGGTCAGGTGCTAAATGGGATGCTAGTGCGCGCCTGGATCATGATTTTTTTTACGCTGAGTCTGGGCGTTGTCACTTACCACCTCACCACGCCTGCGCACTCCTTCATCGGCAGACACGCCGGCGGTTTCTTTATCTACGCGATCATGGTGATGGATGCCTATCTTTGGGCACGCTATCGCTATGCGCGCTGGAAACAAGCCTGAGCCCCTTACAAGACCTAGCGGGCACCATGCCGCACCATGTTTTTCGAAGGATATATTGATTCATGAAAAACGCCGCAAAACCAATCGCCATTTTTCGTCACTCGGCCGCTGATGGTCCCGCTTACTTCGCTACTTTTCTACAGCAGCTCGGCTTGCCTTATCGAGAAATTCGCGTTGATCTCGGAGAGCCTATTCCGGAGCACGCCGATCAATTTGCCGGCATTGCGTTCATGGGCGGGCCCATGAGTGTGAATGATCCCTTGCCCTGGATACCCGCGTCACTGGCACTTATTCGTGATGCGATTGCGCGCGATATCCCGCTAATTGGTCATTGCTTGGGCGGTCAACTCATTAGTAAAGCGCTAGGCGGTGAGGTAACTCGCAACCCAAACGGCAAAGAGATCGGTTGGCATCGTATCGAGGTCACCGATCCTACCCTAGGTCAGCAGTGGCTCGGTACCGACGACGGTCTGATTGGCTTCCATTGGCACGGTGAGATTTTTACCTTGCCACCCGGTGCACAGTGGCTGGCACGCAGTGCGGCGTGTACAAATCAGGCATACGCGTTCGGTCCGCATATTGGGATGCAGTTTCACATCGAGATGGATGACACCACTATCTTGCACTGGTGTGAAGAAGGCGAACCCGAGGTCAGTGCAGCGAAAAGCAATCCAGATGTTCACCCGCATGTCATGACAACGCAGCAAATCACCAAGGCAACTGCCGAGTATCTTCCTGCCATGCGGGTGGTCGCCGATCATCTATATCGGCGCTGGGTGCACAATCTTCGTGATTAGAAGAATTTCAGGTAGCGGTTGTATTCCCAATCCGAGACGTGATTCAGATAAGAAAGCCACTCGTCTCGCTTGAACTCTACCCACGTATCGCGCATCGTCTTACCAAACACTTGCTCGGATAGCGGGTCAGCTTCGAACGCATCGACTGCTTCATCAAGCGTTTTTGGTAGTCGCTTCACCCCAAGTGCCTTGAGCTCCGCATCAGACTTTAGATACATGTTCTCGAGATGTGGATCACCTGGATCAATTCCTTGCTCGATACCTTCGAGGCCGGCAGCCAGCGCCATGGCAGCACCCAGATAAGGGTTACAGGCACTATCTGCTGCACGCAGTTCGACACGACCGCCCCCGCGCGGGATACGCACAGTATTGGTACGGTTGTTATTGCCGTAGCAGGCCCATACGGGCGCCCAAGTAAATCCGGACATGCTGCCTTTGAGGATGAGCCGTTTGTAGCTATTGACGGTCGGCGCGACTACCGCGCAGATTGCTGGCAAGTGCCGCAGTATTCCACCAATAAACTGATAGGCTAACTTGGAGATACCTAGCTTACGCGAGTCGTTATCGTCCACAAACAGATTCTTACCTGTCTGGGCATCGGCGAGCGACATATTGAAGTGCGCACCACTACCGGCGCGATCGCCGTACGGCTTGGGCATGAAAGTCGCAAAGCCACCGTGTTTACGGGCTATCTCATGCGCCATCAGTCGCAGGAACACGAAACGATCTGACATCGAGAGCGCATCAAAATAATTGAAATCAACCTCAAACTGGCCAATGCCATCCTCATGGTCGAATGAATAAACATCCAGACCGAGCTCATTCATGGCCGCGACTAGTTCACTCATCCAGCCCATGTTGTCCAACATACGGGCCACATCATAGGCAGGCTTTTCTAGATGCTTGCGGTCTGACATCGGCACAAACCGGTGCGTAGCATCGTCCTTCAATACAAAAAACTCTGCCTCAATGCCAAGGTTGAACGTGAACCCCATGCTTCTAGCGCGCGCCATCTGACGGCCGAGAATATTGCGGCTGCAAGGCTCGAAGGGTTTGCCCTCGCACCACAAATCACTGGCAAACCAAGCGGTATCCCGTTGCCATGGTAGTACCATGCAAGACGCCGGATCTGGATGCGCTGCGACCTCCTCATCACTCACATCTTGTGGCACGCCTTCAAGCGCAGCACCGGTGCAAAGCTCGGAGCCAGACATCATTCGCTCAAAGTGAGCGATCGGTACTACCTTGCTCTTTGAGACACCATGCATGTCTACATAGCTGGCAAATAAGTGCTTAACGCCTTTATCTGTCAGTTCTTTCTTTAGGTTCGCCAATTCAGGACTGGTGGCCTTTTCCAAGATTGTCTCCTCGCGTTTATATTTGTTGACTTGCGTTCAACTGCTTTTCATTGACTGGGTTCAATCAGTCGGTGGCATTTCCTCAAGCGGTATTCCCTCAGCCTGTGCTCTGAGCAGTTGTGTAGAGAATTGGTCGATACATTGCTCAAGTAGGGCTGCACCCTCTTCCGCAGTTGCAAGGCTCGGGGATCCACACACGCCGTGCACACTCTCTTTGTTGACGGTATAGGAAAAAAAGCAGCACGCAGAGCGGTTGGGCTCATCCTTCGCCTTACTCATATCAACCAAGTCTGGACGCATGTGAAGCATCAGTGAGGTTTCAGCAGCATTAGCGTGGAAGTTGGTATCGCCATCACGGAAGTACACCTCCCCGATCTCACGGGTGATTTCCCAAATCGAGCGCAGTGCGATACGCACCTCCGGGAAATCAGCGCGTACGTTCTCAAGCGCGCATCGCAAAGGCGCCCAGTTGGTGACATGACCATTCAAGATGACGAGACGATTGAAGCCTGCCGCTTGCACCCACTCGGCAATCTCGTAAACCACTCGAGCAAGCGTTTCAGGGCGAAGTGACAAGGTGCCCGGCCAGTGCTTACTATGGCCAAGCGAGCAGCCAACAGGTATCGCCGGCAATACCGGGAAACCGGTACGTGCCGACACACCCTCCGCTATTGCGACAGCCGACATGGTGTCGACACCCATCGGTAGATGCAATCCATGCTGCTCGGTTGCACCGACGGGCAGTATCGCGAGATCGATGCCACTATCGCGGATCGCAGCGACTTGCTCCCAGCTAAGTTCTTCCCAGCGCACCGGTGTGCCGGTACCTTTCGCGACGCCACTCATGCTGACAACCCGTAGCCAATGATCACAGCGGCAACGCCAGCCGCCAACGTGAGATAGGGAAGCACGCCCGCGCGTGGCTCCACGGTCTCTTCATCCGAACCCACTGGTCGCATATCTTCCGTAAGCTGAGCAGGGAACACGCCTTTGTCCTGGACGTAATGGCGATACAGGAACACTGGGATGATGAGCACCGCGACGATAATGCCTGCTGAGAGCGTACCCTGACCCCAGACATTCGCACCCATACCCATCAAGAACAGATTGGTGAATCCCAACACTGCGCCAATCGCTAGCAGCACGTTCGGGGCCCGGTAGGGGCGTGGTGTGTGCGGACGATCGATACGATGCAGCCAGCCGCTCTGCAGATTCATGAAAATGAAAATCATATAATTCACATTCGCAATCGCAAGTAGGAAAACATAGTCAGACATCATCAGCAGCAACATGTTGAAGCAGAGATCAGTCCACATCGCCGCGGTCGGTGCACCGTTCTCATTCACGTGCGATAGGTACTTGGGCAACCATCCATCTACCGAACCCTGATAGAGCGTGCGCGCCGATCCCGCCATCGCCATGCTGACCGTGAGCAACAGCGAGATGATCAGCAGGACAACAATGACGTTCTCCACCGATGCACCTCCACCGACGATCCCGGCCATGGCTTTTGCCACGCCCATACCGCTGTAGATACCGGGGTCCAGCATACCCGTCAGACCCAGCGCGCCTTGGAAGGCAAACGGCACTAGCGTGAACACCGCCATGCACAGCAGACCAGCGGTGAAGATAGCTCGAAAGGTGTCGCGAGCCGGGTCTTTGAACTCGCGTGTGTAGCAGATCGCGGTCTCGAAAGCGTAGGTCGACCAGCCTGCAATGAAAAGCCCGCCGGCGAACAAAGTGATACCAGCCCTGTCCCACGCGCCCGTAATCGGAGCACCCGCAGGATCATGAGCGAGCGGAACAAAAGGTGTGTAGTGAGATGCCGGCGTGTTGCCACTGATGATCGGCAGAATGCCGATAATGAGCAAGGGGAGCAGCGCTATCACCGCCATCATCATCTGCGCACGCGCCGCTTTTAGTACTCCGCGATGTTGAATCGCAAAAACCACCAACACCAAAATCCAACCGAGAATAAATGTCGCGTTAATTCGCAGCCTCAACCCTTCGCCGAGCCAGGTGAGTGGCAGCACGGTAACTTCCCAGGTGAATACCGCCGACTCGGGGGCGAAGAACAGAGTCAGGATATAGCCGGCGCCTAAGCCGGTGCCGATCGCCAGCACGGGCGACCAAGAGAACCAGTTGGACCAGACTGAAATTGGGCCAAGTAATTTGCCGTATCGGACCCACGCGATGGCACCATAGACCGACGCACCACCAGATTTATGCGGGTACATGCTGGCGATTTCTGCATAGGTAAAACATTGCAGAAAGCCGAAGCTAATTGAAAGGAACCACACTAGCGGCGATACGTTGCCTACTGTGGCAGCAATCGCCCCGATAGAAAATAAAACCAGTGCTGGTGTACCTGCCGCGAACCAGAACGCATGCGTCCATGAAAGACTTCGCTGAAGGGTTTGAGGCTGAGACAAATCGGGCGTATCCGTAGACGCGGCTGAGTTCATGCGCTCCTCCTTGGCCCGCCACCCATAAAGGCGCAGGCATCGATTTATTGAGGCTTGCTTGGAAGCGCAGATCAATACGTGCAACTGCGCAGCATTTTCTTTGTTGCTCGCTTCAGTGCTCGGTCTTACGTTAAAACTGTTCCGATTAAGACATAGATTAATTAATCGGTCAATTAAATTTGATCAGACGATTAAAATTGGACGGTATGTCGTACTATTCAGCTAACGAGATTAGCCTTTATTTCATTTTTTTTATGTCGACAGAGCACGGATCTACCGTCATTCGCCAACGTCCAGATCGCGCCAGTGAGTTAATGAATGCGGCGTTGCATCATTTTGCGCGACAAGACTTTAATACTGTGACCATCAAGGACATCGCCAACTCGATTCCGGTCAACAGCGCACTGATTTACTACTACTTTGAAAACAAAGAAGCACTCTTCCGCGCATCACTAAACCATGCTGCAGACCTTGCGATCGCTCGATACGAGGAAATGTGCAAGAGTCTCACCTCGCCTGACGAATTCATCGAGGCTTGGTTTGATAACCATATCGAATCAGGTGATCTGATCCGATATATGGTGAAAGTGATGTTAGATTTTGCCGCAACGCATCCGCAACGGGACATGATCGAGAGTGGAATTCAGCGCTTCTACGGTACTGAGCGAGATATTCTCGTTAAGTACCTGCACGAGGGTATGTCACAAGGTATATTCAGCGATGTGGATGTCAACGGAGCAGCGCAGGTTGCATCGACCATGCTAGACGGCGTCATAGTTCGTAGCCAAATACAACCCGAGTTCGATATAGGCGCAGCAATCGCTGAGTTGAAGAAAGTATTTTGGCGTTATGTCGGGTTTAATACCTATCACCGATCAAAAGATCGCACTAAAGCTGCTTAATCGAGGGTGCGTTTAATTTTGGACCTCGCCATAACATAACGTCACTCGAATCAAACTGCACCAGTCTGATTAGTGGTGACTCGAGTAGATACTCGATACTGGCACGTTACAGCACAGCGGGCGGGATTACTTCCGTTTTCTGGCTGGCGTCAGCCCGGTGAATTCAATGCGCATCGCTACCCAGGCAGCATGCATCGCCTGCCGCAGGCCGATAGCATCATCGGCGAGTAATCTCATCCATGCACCTGCGCCGTTGGGCAATGCTGATGCAGCAGCATACACACCGGCAATCGGTTCAATCGCCTGACGCAAAGCAGCCACCAGTACTGGTGCCGGGTCGGACGTGGTCAGCGCGAAGAAGCTTGCCTGCGCTTGATAGCGACCATTGATGCCGGGTCGGTTGCTTTGTAATGTATCGCCATCAATTCGAAACCGATCACGCACCAATAAACGCCCTGCGGCATCGCGCACAAGGGTTTCTGATACATAGGTTTCAAATACTTGACCGCTCAGATCGGGGTCATGCAAAACCAGCGCCTCGCCCAACAGCACACGCGCACCGGGGTGCAATTGCACCACAACCTCGTTCTGCAGATTCGCGCGCGGGAACATCACTAAGGGATCGGGTAAATACTCGAGCAGGGAATCTGGCTCGGCTTCGATCAACACGCGGTGTCTAGCCTCTCGACCATCGTTCATGGTGTGCACGATAGTCGACGCTGCAGAAGTCAGATGGGCTTGCGTGCCGGCCTGTGCGACGAAACGCAAGCCGAGATCGTCACCTTGAAAAATACCGCCCGAGCAGGACTGAAGGTAGAGCGACGACATACCTGCCGGATCACCGGCAAAACGCAAGGTTCGACCGAGATGAAACGGATAGCCCACCAACTGTCGTCCAACCCCGGTGTTTCCATTCGGGTGCTGTACGAACTCGATGTAAGCCTGCGGCTTGAAAACGGATGCGGTAGTCACAATAAAGTATTAAGTGATATGGCTAACGATCGAACAGTACATCGCTCGCGATTCGGTCGACGATCTGATCTACACCGTCGCCCTTGGCACAGTTAGTCTCAAGCACTGGCCGACCCGCGCGCACCTCATGCGCCTCGCGAATCATGCGCGGTAAATCAACATTCACATGCGGCGCAAGATCGACTTTATTAATCACCAACAGGTCACACGTGAGCACACCCAGACCACGCTTGCGGGGAATGTCATCACCCCCCGCGACATCAATCACGAAAATCCAATAGTCGACCAAATCAAAAGAGAAAGTAGACGCGAGATTGTCGCCGCCGGATTCGATCAGAATAAGATCCAGCCCGGGGTATTTGATGCTGAGCTCCTCTGCGGCTTGAATATTCAGCGTTGGATCTTCGCGGATCGCTGTGTGTGGGCAGGCACCCGTTTCCACCGCCAGTACGCGCTCGGGTTCGATCAGGCCACTGCGACGTACTCGGTCGGCATCTTCCTTGGTGGTCAGATCATTCGTGATTACCGCCAGATTGGTACCGCGTGCACGGAAGCGCGGAATCAACTGCTCGAGCAATCGCGTCTTACCAGAGCCCACAGGGCCACCAATACCCACACGGGCCGGGCCGGGGTGAGCCTTGGCAGCTTTCGAAAGCGCAGCAGCAGGTGTCAAGTCGTTCATGGTGTTTACACTGAAAAGGTTTAGCGGAACATGTAGCGCTGACACAGCGGTACCACGCTGGCCGGTTCGCAAGTGATAATGCGGCCGTCGATCATGACATCGAAAGTCTGCGGATTCACCGTGATATTCGGGCAGGCATCGTTGTGCAGCATGTGAGACTTGTTCAACTTACGGGTGCCAATTGCCGGCAGTAGCTGCTTGGTCAGACCGAGCTTGGCGCCGGTATTAGCTTGCACCGCGAGTTGATTCACGAAATTCACCGACAGTGCTTTCTTTGCTTCACCGAATGCACCCCATTGCGGCCGCATGATGATGGGCTCGCAGGTCATCAATGATGCCGCTGAATCACCCATCGCACCCCAGGCAATGAAGCCACCCTTCACAACCAGTTCAGGCTTGACCCCAAAAAAGCCGGGACGCCACAGCACGATATCGGCGATCTTGCCGTCTTCAAGTGAGCCAATGTACTGGTCAATGCCAAAGGTTTTGGCGGCGTTGATGGTGTACTTAGCGATATAGCGCTTAATGCGCTCGTTATCGCCGATACGTGATTTTTCTTCTGGCAGACGACCGCGCTGATCTTTCATTTTCGAGGCCAGCTGCCAGGTACGCGTGATCACTTCATTGATTCGCCCCATGCCCTGGCTATCCGAGCCAAGCATCGAAATTGCGCCCATATCGTGCAATACATCTTCGGCAGCGATAGTCTGCGCACGAATCCGTGACTCGGCAAATGCAACATCTTCCGGCACCGCAGGGTTCAGGTGATGACACACCATGATCATGTCGAGGTGCTCATCGAAGGTGTTGATGGTGAACGGATTGGTCGGATTGGTCGACGACGGCAGGCAATGCGATTGCCCCGCCACCGCGATGATATCGGGCGCGTGACCACCACCCGCACCTTCGGTGTGATACATGTGGATGGTGCGGCCCTTCATCGCGGCCAGCGTGTCTTCCAGGAAGCCGGATTCATTCAGTGTGTCGGTATGCAACTGCACCTGAAAGTCATATTCATCGGCAACCGATAAACATGTATCGATTGTCGCCGGCATCGCGCCCCAATCTTCATGAATCTTGAGCCCAAGACAACCACCGCGCAGCTGTCCGATCAATGACTGCGGCTTAGAAGAATTGCCACGCCCCAGAAAACCGAAATTGATCGGCCAGCTCTCGGATGCTTGCAACATCTTGCCGACGTTCCATTCGCCGCCGCAGTCGATACCCACCGTAATTGGGCCTAGAGAGCCGCCGATGAGTGTGGTCAGACCACTGGAAATCGCATGCTCACACAACTGGGAAGAATCGAAGTGCACATGCACATCGATACCACCTGGCGTAGCAATCAAACCCTCAGCAT
>JBIKUP010000029.1:0-9408 GCA_044347535.1 Burkholderiaceae bacterium | reverse complement strand
CAGCGCCACCAGCATCAGATTAGCCAGCCAGTAGGCAACCGTCTGAACACTTGCCAGGTTAATCATCGCCGGCACACTACCCAGCAAACCTGCCAACATCCCGGCCACCATGTAGCTGCCGATGCGTCCGACATTGAACGCCAACACCCTGGGGGCGGTATCGATGATGCCCAATAAGTGATTGGGCGCGCCATCCGGTTGTATCGGGATAGAACGGCGTGGCGAAGCAACTGCGAATGCACCCACGATGCCGCCGCACATACCAACACAATGAACGCCGCCAAGAAGACCTATCAGGAAAATCGGCAGCAGCGAGAGTAAGCTCACACCTATACCGTTCGCGAGTAGCGTAAGGGTTCTGAGTATAAGCTCCTCGCCTGTTGCAGATGACGGTCGAACACCATGCAGATATTACGGATCAGGAGCCGGCCTTTCAGGGTGACCTCAATCCATTCACTATCGATCGTCAAAAGACCCATTTTCTGTAATTCGCCGAGCTGCTCAAGCTCGAGTTCGAAGTAGGTATCAAACTTGATTGGATAAGCTTGTTCCAGCGATCGGATCGACAACTCGAAGTTGCACATCAGGCGCTGAATAATGAAGCGGCGTAGTACATCATCCATGGTCAGCTGATAACCACGCACGATTGGCAGCTCGCCCTGATCCAAACGATCGTAGTAATCCTCGAGCGTCTTGGCGTTCTGGCTGTAGCACATGCCAACCGAGCTGATGGCCGAGACGCCGCAGGCAATCATCTCGGATTCTGCATGCGTCGAATAACCCTGAAAATTTCTATGCAATAGCCCCTGCCGCTGCGCGACCGCGAGCTCATCATCGGGTTTAGCAAAATGATCCATGCCAATGTACACATAACCCGCTGTATTCAGCTGGCGGATGCAAAACGCCAGCATATCGAGTTTGGTATCCGAGCTTGGCAAGTCAGCTTCAGCGATACGCCGCTGGGGCTTGAACAAATGCGGTAGATGCGCGTAGTGGTAGACCGCAATGCGATCCGGGTTGGCAGCGATCACCTTGGCAATGGTCTCTGCTATCGATGCAAGCGTTTGCTTCGGTAAGCCATAGATGAGATCAATACTGACCGAACGAAAACCTGCCGCGCGTGCCGCGTGAATTGTGTCGAGTGTTATCTGCTCCGGCTGAATCCGATTTACCGCGCGCTGAACTTGCTCATCAAAGTCTTGCACGCCCAGACTAATCCGGTTAAAGCCCTGCGCTCGCAGGGTATGAATGCGCTCTATAGTCACGCTCCGCGGATCAACCTCGATCGAGTATTCCCCTTTAGCGTCATCCGCAAAGCTGAACCATCGACGCAGATACTGCATCAGATCGCTCATCTGTTCATCTGACAGATAAGTGGGTGTGCCACCACCGAAATGCAACTGCTCGACCTGATTAGATCCGGCAAACAACTTGCCCTGCATCGCTAGTTCACGCTTCAGATAACCAAGGTAAGTCGTTGCCTTATCACGGTTCTTGGTGACGATCTTATTGCATCCACAGTAGTAACAAACTGTGTCACAAAACGGAATATGGACATACAGCGACAGCGGTTGACGCGTACCGCGCGCGTGGAGATGATTCACGGCATGCAGATAGTCACGGCAACTAAATTGCTCGGTGAATCGATCTGCCGTTGGATAAGAGGTATAGCGCGGACCCGACTGCGATAGTCGCTGGATCAGGTCAGCGTCAATCTCAAGCTGCTGCACCGGATGTAGGGGGCTGGTGTTAATACTCATAAGACTCGCTACTCGCTACTCGCCATCAGCGCAGGAGTGCGTCTGTTAGGCGCTTGCAGTCTATGAATCCGCCCTCGCCATTACCTTGACCTAAATCAAAACTGCCCCGAAGCGCGCGACCGAGTTGATTGCTAAAAGCGATGAAATCGGTTTATCTGTTGTCCCATCTTGTCCGGCAGCGCGCACGGTTTTTATAAAAAATTGTCAGACCGGCTAGTTCACTGACCAATGAAAGGGAATTCCATGGACTACAAGACGGTACTCGTACACCTCGATCAGTCACCACGCTGCGACGTACGTATACAGCTGGCAGCAGAGATTTCGCAGAGTTTCGGTGCCCATCTGATCGGTGCGGCAATGACTGGAATTTCGCGTCATGTGTTCAGTCGTGCCGAGTTCGACCTGACTGACCCGGTGTTTTCGCATCATCGCGATCATCTGCGTCAGCATGCTCGCGATGTTCTGAAACACTTCGAGCAAGTGGTCGCATCGGTTGGCGTTGATTCTTTGGAGCCGCGCTTAGTCGATGATGATGCCGCCGGCGGGATGGTGCTGCACTCGCGCTATGCAGACCTCACGGTGATGGGGCAATTCGATTCTGCCGCAACCATTCCGGGCGTGATGTCGAACTTGCCAGAGCTAGTCGTGCTTGGTAGTGGACGCCCTGTACTGATCGTGCCGCATATCGGGCAGCCTGCTTTTCCATTACAACGCATACTGGTCGCTTGGGATGGCAGCCTCTCGGCAAGTCGGGCGATTACGCTGGCCTTGCCATTGCTGATACGCGCGAATGCGGTCGATGTGGTGGTAATGCAGACCGCCGATAAAAACGACGATGCCCACGGTGAGCAAGCCGGTGCTGACCTTGCACTGTTCCTCGCACGGCATAAGATCAAGGTCGCTCTTGTCGAGCGCCAAATAAAGGGCGACCACGGCGAAGCACTGCTATCGATTGCTGCCGACCTCGCGACACATCTGATTGTGATGGGCGGCTACGGACACACCCGATTCCGCGAACTCGTGTTAGGTGGCGTCACCCGAACCCTGCTGCAATCGATGACGGTGCCCGTGCTGATGGCGCACTGACACACTCACTATCAGATCGCAGAGTAGACGTTTATCGATACACCATGACCGGCAGCGTGGAATGCGAGAGCACACGCTGCGCTTGGCTGCCTAGCAGTAGGCGGTCAAGGCCTTTGCGCCCATGCGAGCCCATCCAGATCAGGTCGCAGCCTTTGTCACGCGCGGTGTTGATAATTTCCTCGTATGGATGAATACCGCGTGTTGATAAGGTCTCGCAATTCACATTAGCCGAAGCTGCCATCGCCTTCAAGCGTTCAATCGCCTGCTGGGTCGACTTGTCTTGTAGTTCTTCATAGGTCGACAAATCAACCATAGCACCCGCTTCAGGCATCAGCATGAAAGGATAAATCTCGGCCACAGATAAACCTACAATCGTCGCGCCCTGCGCTGCCGCGAAAGACATCGCGGCTTCCGCCGCCTTATCCGATAAGGCTGATCCATCGGTCGCTACCAAGATTTTTTTAAACATACTGATCCCCTTCGATAGTGATGGTCATGGCGCTGACTGTAACCAACTTGTCCTTGAAAAAATTTGACCTCAGTCAAATTGGCCAGAGTGATTCCTCGTCCATCAGCGCGACTTGCTCGCGCAGCTCGAGAATTCGATCCTGCCAATAGCGCACTGTCCCAAACCAAGGGAAAGCCGCGGGGAAAGCGGGATCATCCCACCGCATACCGAGCCAGGCACTGTAGTGCAACAAGCGTAGGGTTCGTAAGGCCTCGAGTAGATATAACTCGCGCTGATCGAATTCGCAGAAATCTTCGTACCCGCCGAGCAGATCAGTCAGCTGACGTACCATGTCGGCACGCTCACCCGATAACAGCATCCATAAATCCTGCAGCGCCGGACCGGTACGGCTGTCATCAAAATCAACAAAGTGCGGCCCCGCATCCGTCCAGAGCACATTACCGATGTGGCAATCTCCGTGCAGTCGCAACAAGCGAACATTCCCGGCGCGTTGATAACAACGCTGAGCACCGTCGAGCGCCTGGCGGCTAATCACCGACCAACTTTCGCGTAGCTCGAGGGGAATCAAATCGCTCTGTAATAACCAATCTCTTGGCTGCTCGCCGAATGTCTGTGGATCAAGAGCAGGACGCTCAACAAAGGGCTGGCTGGCACCGACGGCATGGATGCGACCCAGAAATCGGCCGATCCATTCGAGCACGCCCGGTTGATCCAACTCGGGCGCCCTGCCGCCCTGGCGGGTAAATACAGCGAAGCGGTGGTCTTGGTGGCGATGCAGTGTTGCACCCGCCATTAACAAGGGGGGGACGACGGGAATTTCTTGTGCATGGAGAGCATGGACGAATTCATGTTCTTCAAGGATCGCTGCATCACTCCAACGCGATGGTCGATAAAACTTCACCACCACAGGCGCAGCATCTTCAATGCCGACTTGATAGACCCGATTCTCATAGCTGTTGAGTGCAAGCAAGCGGCCATCGCCATGCAGCCCAATGGAATCGAGCGCATCGAGTACCGCATCGGGCGATAGTGCATGGAAAGAATCTGATGATGAATTGTTCATCACTGCATTGTAGTCTTGTTACACTGCGCGCTTGCCCATCACCTAGGTCACCATGTCCGACCAACCACTACTCACCGATCAAGAATTTGACGAGCTCGACCGTTTCCTGATGTCTGCGCACTGTGGCGATGAGACCATGGCCATGGACGCCCTGAACGGCTACCTGACCGCGATCGCTATCGGCCCAGTCGATATTCCGCCCGAACAGTGGCTAGCGCGCATCTGGGGTCCGACGCCGCAAGATGCGCCGAAGTTCCGCGATGCGCAGCAGTCCGCGCGCATTCACGAGCTGCTGTCGCGCGCGCTGGAAGAGATCCGCGTAACGTTTGAAGTAGCGCCGAAAGATTTCGAGCCGCTATTCTCGGTTCACAAATTCAAAGGCAAAGAATTACTCGATGCCGAAGCATGGTGCTGGGGCTTTTTGGAGGCGATTAGTCTGAACGAAGCCGCATGGCAGCCTCTGCGTGACTCATCGCAGTCGATACTCCTGCGCGCCATTGACCTGCTGGGCGCAGAAGAGATAGATGATGCGCAGTTAGTCTTGGTCGACGACCCCGTCAAGTGCCACAAGCTGGCGATTGAGGTGGAGGCGTCGGTGCCGCAGATTCAGCGCTTTTGGCTAAAGCCGCTTCAATGAACGGCTTACGCGTTAATAAAATGCTGGCGGTAGTAGCGTAACTCTTCGACCGATTCGCGAATATCTGCCAATGCCGTATGGAGCTGGTGTTTTTTGAATCCAGCGATCAGCTCCGGGCGCCAGCGACGGCACAGTTCTTTCAAGGTCGAGACATCGACATTCCGATAATGGAAAAATGCCTCGAGGGTCGGCATGTGGCGCGCCATGAAACGCCGGTCCTGACAAATCGAGTTACCGCACATCGGCGACTTCCCCGCCGGTACAAACTGCTTCAGGAACGCCACCATCTCGGCGGACGCTTGCTCCTCGGTGATGGTTGATGCTTTGACCCGATCAATCAGGCCGGAGCGGCCATGGGTACCCTTGTTCCACGCGTCCATGCCGTCGAGGACTTCATCGGGCTGATGAATCACGAAGACTGGCCCTTCGGCCAGCACATTCAGGTTGGGGTCGGTGACGATGGCCGCGATTTCAATGACCCTGTCGCGATCGGGGTCGAGGCCTGTCATTTCCATATCAACCCAAACCAAATTGAACTCGTTGGTGCCGCTCGGGGCCGCCTGATGCGCTTCGTTTGCTTGTGACATAATCCAAGTCGTTAGTGCTTCGCGCCACACTCGGCGCTTGCCAAGTTCTCATTCTCGCATATGCCACCGATGGATCCTTACAGCTTTTCGCTTTTGTTCGCCGCTTTTTTGATCGCAACGCTCGGCACTAAATTGTGGCTGGCCTCGCGTCATATTCAACATATCCAACGGCACCGCGACGCCGTGCCAGAGCAGTTTGCTGCCAAAATTCCGCTGGCCGCGCATCAAAAAGCCGCCGATTACACCATCGCCAAGACTAAGCTGAAAATTACGCTACTGGTCGTGAACGCTGTGGTGCTGATCGGGTTCACGCTGCTCGGTGGACTTCAGTGGTTGTCCGAGCTGCTGACGCCCGCTTTCGGTGTTGGCATTGCTTACCAACTGGCCTTGATTGCTGCGGTGAGCATTATTTCCAGCCTGATCGATCTGCCAATTGATTACTACAAGCAGTTCACGCTGGAAGAGCGCTTCGGTTTCAACAAAATGACCCCGGGCTTGTTTTTCTCGGATCTCATCAAGCATAGCGTGGTCGGTGCTGCAATTGGTTTGCCGCTGCTGTGGGTCACGCTGACGCTGATGGAAAAATCCGGTGATCTGTGGTGGCTATATGCCTGGCTGCTGTGGTGCGGGTTCCAGCTCTTCATGATCGCGTTTTACCAAAGCCTGATCGCACCACTGTTTAACAAGTTCACACCGCTGGAAGATGAAAGCCTGCGCACACGCATCGAGGGTCTGATGCAGCGTGTTGGCTTCGCCAGCAAGGGCTTGTTCGTGATGGATGGCTCGCGCCGCAGCGCGCACGGCAATGCTTACTTCTCCGGCTTTGGCGCTGCCAAGCGGATTGTGTTTTTCGATACCTTGTTGTCGCGTCTGGCACCGAACGAGATCGAGGCAGTACTCGCGCATGAGCTGGGTCATTTCAAGCTGAACCATGTCGTCCAACGTTTGCTGGTGATATTCGCGCTGTCGCTCGGCTTTCTTGCCCTGCTCGGTTGGCTCAAAGGCCAAGTGTGGTTCTACACCGGCTTGGGTGTCACCCCGCTGATGAATGGCAGTAACGATGCCATGGCACTGATTCTGTTCATGCTGGCACTGCCAAGCTTTACCTTCCTGTTATCGCCATTGATGTCGATTACCTCGCGCAAGAATGAGTTCGAGGCGGATGCTTTCGCCGCAAAACACAGCAACTCGAGCGATCTGATCTCGGCCTTGGTCAAGCTGTACGAAGATAATGCGTCGACGCTGACCCCGGATCCGCTGCACTCGGCGTTTTATGATTCGCACCCACCGGCTAGTGTGCGGGTGCAGCGACTGCTGTCGGCATAAACACGATGAACCGAGACGAGTTGCTCGCTGCTTCCTGTCGGCACCTGACCGAAGCCGCGACCGAGCAACAACTCAAGGATGCGCTGGCAGTATTGAGCGACTGGACCTGTGTACAGGGCCAGCTGCAGCGCGAATTCCGATTCAATGACTATCACCACACCATGGCGTTTGTGAACGCCGTGGCTGATATCGCGCACCGCGAAGATCATCACCCCGAGATGGTGGTCGGCTACAACCGCTGCACCGTTCGTTACAGCACGCACTCGGTGAATCAAGGCAGCGGCGGTTTGTCGCACAATGATTTCGTCTGCGCGGCCAAGATCAAATCCCATCGCAGCTCGCATGACAGCACAGCTGGGCCTGATTGTTGCGGCCCATGGCCGTCACTATCTGGCGCAGTCCGAGGGGAAAAAATGGCTGTGTGTCACGCGCGGTAAAAAACGGGATGTCGCCACCGGTGATCAGGTCAGTTTTGTGCCGACCTCTGCCGACCAAGGTGTCATCGAAGAAATCCTTCCCCGCACTACGTTTCTTTATCGCTCTGACCAGTACCGATCAAAACTACTCGCTGCGAATCTAACGCAGCTGATGATCGTGGTCGCTACCGAGCCGAGTTTTTCGGATGATCTGGTGTCACGGGCCTTGATCGCTGCGGAAGCAGCGGGCATTTCGGCGCATCTGCTACTCAATAAAATCGACATTAGCGCAACGCTGGACACCGCCCGCGCACGTCTTGGCAACTACGCCAAGCTCGGATATCCGGTGCATGAGATGAGCGCGGTGACCGATCCGACGCATACCCTAGCGATCCTGCAGCCCTTGCTAAAAAATCAGTCCACTATCCTGATCGGGCAATCCGGCATGGGCAAGTCGTCGCTGGTGCGGCTGCTGGTGCCTGATGCGGACATCGCGGTGCGCGAGATATCGCAGCGACTCGATACCGGCAAGCACACCACCACCTTCACTCGGCTGTACAGCATCGATGACAATAGCTCGGTGATTGACTCGCCGGGCTTTCAGGAATTTGGCCTGCATCACCTGACCGAGGGCATGCTGGAGCGCGCGTTTCGGGAGTTTGCGCCGCATCTTGGACATTGCCGCTTCACCAATTGTCATCACGCGGCCGAGCCGGGCTGCGCTGTCACCGAAGCGGTGGCACGTGGCGAGATCGAGGAAGTACGCCATGCCTTGTATCTGCAACTGCGGCATGAGTCTCAGCAGCAGCCGGGATATCGCTGATTCGCTCTGGCGACGACTGCCTTTCGCGAATAAAACCCTTTATAATCCAACAAGTTAACAATTCGGCGGCAGCCGCTGGCTGGCCGCCGATTTCATTTATGGCAATCCGACACTATCTGACGTTTGCCGACTTCACGCTCGCCCAGTACACCTACCTGTTCGAGCGCACGAAGCTCATCAAGCGCAAGTTCAAAAACTACGAGACCTACCACCCGCTGCTCGACCGCACGCTGGTGATGGTGTTCGAAAAAAACTCGACCCGCACCCGGCTCTCGTTCGAGGCCGGTATGCACCAACTCGGTGGCGCAGCGATTTATCTCAACACCCGTGACAGCCAGCTGGGTCGTGGCGAACCGGTGGAAGATGCAGCGCAAGTGATGTCCCGCATGTGCGACATCATCATGATCCGCACCTTTGGTCAGGAAATCATCGAGCGATTTGCGGCGCATTCGCGCGTTCCGGTCATCAACGGCCTGACCAATGAGCATCATCCCTGCCAGGTGTTCGCGGATATCTTCACCTACACCGAGCATCGCGGCTCAATTACTGGCAAGACTGTGGCGTGGATTGGTGATGCCAACAACATGCTCTACTCGTGGCTGCAGGCGGCTGAAGTCTTCGGCTTTCACGTCAATGTATCGACACCCGCTGGCTACGATATCAACCCAGCCCTAGTCGCACCAACTAATCAGCGTTACACCGTCTTTAAAAATCCAGCCGATGCCTGTGAAGCGGCTGATCTTGTGACCACCGATGTGTGGACCAGCATGGGCTATGAACAAGAAAACGCAGCGCGGCTAAAAGCCTTTGATGGCTGGATCGTCGATGCTGACAAAATGAAGCGCGCCCACAAAGACGCGCTGTTCATGCACTGCCTGCCCGCGCACCGCGGTGAAGAAGTTGCGGCCGAAGTTATCGACGGCCCACAGTCGGTGGTGTGGGACGAAGCAGAAAACCGGCTGCATGTACAGAAAGCCTTGCTCGAGTATCTCGTGCTGGGCGAAGTTTGAATCTCCCGTCAATCAGGAAAAACTAGCAATGAGCGACATCAAGAAAGTGGTCCTTGCCTATTCGGGCGGACTGGATACCTCCGTTATTCTGAAATGGCTGCAAGATCACTACCACTGTGAGATCGTGACCTTCACCGCCGACTTGGGCCAAGGCGAAGAGCTGGACCCCGCGCGCGCCAAGGCCATCAAATTCGGCATCAAGCCCGAGAACATCTACATCGATGATCTGCG
>JBIKUP010000028.1:0-9439 GCA_044347535.1 Burkholderiaceae bacterium | reverse complement strand
CTCGAAATCGGCTGAAATAGCGGATGGTCGTATCCACGGTAATGAACTGCGCTTCGACGACAAGATGGGTGACGAAGAGCTGTATCTGCATGCCGAGCATGACATGAAGGTCGATATCGAACACGACCTGGATACCACTATGTATACCGGCTCAGAGACGCATCTGATAAAAAAAGGTGACCGTAGCATTGAGGTGACTAAAGGCGATGAGACCCACACCGTCGGTGGTAAGCGCGACCTGACGGTCCATGGTGATGAGACCCACAGTGACAGCGCCAACTTCAAGCACACCGTCAAGAAAAACTACACGCTGGAGGTGGATGGCAATCTGGCTGAGACTATCAAGGGCAATACCACCTTGAAAATTACTGGCAATTTAGTGATTGATGTCGGCGGCAGCATTACCTTCAAGTCGGGCAAAAATACGGATGTCACTGGCGGCACTGCGATCAATATCAAAGCGGGTACTGAGTTGAGTAGTAAGGCCGGTACTAGCTATGCGATCAAGGCCGGTACCGAGCTGAAGATGGATGCACTTACGCTGGCCGCCAAAGCCTCGGCCTCAGGTCAGATCGATGGTGGCGGCATGCTGACCATCAAGGGTGGCATGGTGAAAATCAATTGAGCATGATGATGAATAACCACTCCTCACCGACAATCAACAGCGCGCTGCTAGAACTGCGTGATGCCAGCGGTCTGCTGCAACACAGTATCAGCACACAGCAAGGCGCGCTGCATGGCGCACTGCAAAGCTTCGATAACGCTGGACAGACACTGCAACGTGCCGCCTATCAAAACGGTGTTCGGCATGGCTTGAGCGAGTATTACAACGGGCCATTACCGCAAATGCAGCAGCAATTTGCAAATGGCATCGCCCACGGCCCGACGAAGTTATTCGATGCTGCAGGCAATCTCTCCGCTGAGCTGACTTATGTCGCGGGTCAGCTGCAAGGTGAAGCACGCTACTTCGCACAGGGTCGTCTGGTACGCCGTGCGAGTTATCGTGCAGGCAAGCTCGACGGCACGGTCGACGACTTCGGCATGGATGGCGCGCTACTGCAACGAACCAGCTATCAAGCCAACGCCCTGCACGGACCGTCGCTGCGCTACTGGCCAAACGGTCAAGTCATGGAGCGTATCGACTTTGAGCGCGGACTGATGCAAGGTGCGGCACGTCAATTTGATCAAGCCGGCAAAGCACTCGGTTCACCTGGCCCAACCTTGGTCAAACGTGTCGAGCAACTATTGCGGGGTGCGCCATGAGTAATCTCGTCTGCTCAGGTGCGATGTTGAAGTGTCCGTTCGGCGCAGCGCCGTCGACGCTCAATGTGCTACCCGCCAATCGAGTGCAGTCGGGTGCGCCCTCGGCCAATATCATGGACCACGTGCCCATGTTGAATATTCCGCCATTCGGCATGTGTAACTCCTTAGCCAACCCGATGGTCGCTGCGGCGACTGCGGCGGCACTCGGTGCGCTGACCCCAATGCCCTGTATACCTGCGACCAGCGCGCCGTGGGCGCCGGGTTCGCCCACTGTGCAAATCGCCAACATGCCTGCACTGAACGATAGCTCAACACTCGCTTGCAATTGGGGCGGTGTGATTCAGGTGTCGATGGCAGGACAATTCACGGTGACAGTGGCATGAAGATCTCGCTCCTGCTTACGCCCCGGCTGGTAGTGATCATCAGCGCCTGCGCTAGCGCTGTTGTTCTGCTGCTCTTAATGCTCGGCTTCGAGTTAGGGCTGCGGCAGGCAAATGAAGACCAAGCAGCACATGCCAAGGCACGTGGTGAAAACGTCTATGGCGCCGCAACGGGGGCTCGCAGTGGCGCACCCATTAATACGGCAAATGCCGCTGGCCGCAACAATAGTGATCCAGCCGCAGCGGGTGCTTCCAGAGGTGCGCCATGAGAAACACTACGTGTCTCGCCCCAGTACAAATGAAAGCACAAGTACAAGCACAATCAGCGCGCACCCGCCTGCTTATGAATCTGCGTTTCAAGCAGCCTGTGTCTCTGAGTTTTCAGTTGATGCTCGTAATCATCGTGATGCTCACGCTATCGGGATGTAGCACCGTTAAAGACTATGTGATGCCTGCGGGAGTCAAACTGGACTGGGAGTCGATCACGGTAAGCGTTGCCGCTGGTGCCAATCGTGACTACCCATTAGCGATTGATGTGGTGCTCGTCAGTGATGAGGCCTTAGAAAAACGTCTGCTCGCCATGAGCGCACGCGACTGGTTTAGTACGCGTAATGGGCTACGTAAAACCTACCCTGATGTACTGAGTGTCGAAAGCGTAGAGATGGCGCCGGGGGAATCGCTCACATTACCTGGCAAGCGCTGGACAGGGCGGCGTGTTGCTGCTGCCTTGGTGTTTGCGGATTACATGGTCGCCGGCCCTCACCTTGCGCGTATCGAATCACTCCGTGGGCGGGTACAGCTGGCCTTCGGCGCGAATGAATTCACTGCTTACAGTTTGGAGAAATAAATGCGCCCACAATCAAACCGTTACGGAGGTTGGCGATGAAGTGTCCTGATCGCATACAGTGGCACGAGGGCATGTTGCTGTCGCCGCAGCATTTTCAGCTGGAGTCCGCCCGTGTCGATGCCCTGATCGGCTGGCATACATTAAGCAGCAGCCCTTACGGTTGGGGTGTGAAACGTCTGAAGTTCGACTTATCGCTGTTACCCGCCGGTGTTTTGCGTGTACTCGAGTTGGAAGCCATCCTGCCGGATGGCACCGCGATCATGCTAGATCCGCAAGACAGCCGCGTGCCCGAACTGTCACTCAAGCTCGACCCGGCACGCGATCAGCTCGCTTTGCATGCGCAAACCGTATGGCTATCACTGCCGGTTTCACGCAACATGAAAACCCCTGAAATCAGCGCGCGCTTTTTGTCAGTCAAGAGCGAACTATTGGAGGATGAGGTCTCGGATGCTGCACCGGCAGATATCCCACGTCTGATTCCTAACCTGTCGCTCTCGATCGGCGACGCACCACCGCCATTGGCAATCGGCATGGCGATCGCCAATGTGATGGAAGACGACGGCATGATTAAGCTCGGCCCGGCACTACCCGCGCTGCTGGATCTGCAGGCCGTTCCTGACTTGCTAGACGCACTTCGTGATTTCAGCCGAACGCTACGCAGCAAGGCAGCTTTCATCGCCCGACAACTCGCCGGATTACCCTCCACCGAGCAACGCGGTGAGCGCGTCACACTGACTCAGCGCCTTGCTTGTTTAGTGCCCGTCATGCCGGCGCTTGAAGCGCAGCTACAGAGCATGGTGATACCGCCCTACCCGCTGTATCTCGCGCTGTGTAATTTGCTCGGTCCGATGTCACTGCTGCGCCCAGGTGCATTACCCATCACACCACCGCCCTATGTGCATGCACAGCCGCATCTCAGTTTGCTGCCCTTACTCAAAGAATTACAAGACAATCTTGCTGAGATCAGCCAAGACTATCGCGAAGTTGCTTTCGACTGGGCGAACGGCGCGTTCGAGCTGACGCTGCGACCCGAGTGGGTGGGTAAGCGTTTAGTGATTGGCCTGAAAGGCGGTCTGTCCAGCGAGATTGAAGATTGGATGGACAGTGCCCTGATCGGGCCCTCACATGTATTCAATGAACTACGCGAAAAGCGGGTACTGGGTTATCGACGTGCACGTATCGCAGCGGCGCCCGAGATGCAGTTGCATGGTTTACCCGGTGTGATTCTTTATGAAATCGTCCCCGGACCTGAACTGATGCACGCGGATAGCCGCTTGCTGGTGGGCGGCTCCGGCCGTGCTGGTAGCAAGATGCGTCCCGGCAGCATGCAGCTGTTCATTCGGACACAGGGTCGCTAAGGCGCTTCGCGCTACATACCGTCATGGGCAAACTCTATCTCCCTGTGCCAATCAGCCAAACGTCAGCCATGACGGCGACGGTGGATGCACTCGCCCCAATCACCGTATCAGCGGCAGAGTATGGCGAGCGCCATAGCACCGTACTGCTGAAGCAGTTGCGCGATTTTGTCGCCGAAGTTTTGCAAGTGATCACCACATTGTCGGTACCCGCTACCGCTGCCGATGAACCTGCTGAGCATTCAGGTCAATATGCCCAAGAGGCGTCTGAACGTATCGCACGTATCATCAGCACAAAGACGCTTGATCTGTCGCATAGCGAAAGCACAACTGCACGCGCAGCAGGCGATGAGCTGCGCTACCTGATGGCCGCTATGGCCGATGAGCTCTTGCTGTCGCGTGATTGGCCCGGACGCGCTCGGTTCACCGAAACCCTGATCGAAACTCGATTGTTCGGCAGCAGTGTGGCAGGTGATCAGATCTTCCAACGGATCGATAACCTATTAACAGGGTCTGGCGATGCCGCGCCTCCGATGGCCTCGCTGTATTTGTTTGCGATTTCTACCGGTTTTGAAGGCCGCCACCGTGGCCTCAGGGCCGATGATGCACTGCAGCCGCTGCGCGATTCGCTGTTTCGTCTGATCTATCGGCGCGATGCACAACTCGGACCGATTTTGGCGGGACAGCCAGACCTCAGCGAACGTGTGCTGTCACCACAAGCCTACCGCTATCCGCTGTCGAATATTGTACCGGTACGTTTTTTCCGCTTTAGCCGCGGCACGCTGGGTTTTATAGGGACCATGCTGCTATTGATTGGGCTTTCACAGGTGGCCTGGCGCGTGACGACCGCACCCGTGCGCAAGGCGCTTGAACCCTCGCCGCCAACTCAGCTCAAGCAGCGTATACCCACTGAGGCCGAGCGTGGATAACGGCATGACCATCGCGGTGATCGTGGGTCTGCTGACGGTAGCGCTCGGCGTGCTGCTGATCGCGCTTCGCGCCGGCGTTGATCGTGAGGCTGACAAAGCGGGGACCCGTCGTGCCCTGCTCGATATCGGTCGACTACGGGCTTCATTCGACCAAGCAGTCAGCACCATCGAGCGCAATATCGCCGATCGTAGCAAGCGTTATGACATTCCATGGGTGGTACTGCTGCATGATGGTGATGAGGCAGTACGTCCGGCCATTGAGCGCTGCGGACTATCGAATGTTCTGGCGGGTGAATCTCTCATACCGTCGCAAACCGGGCTGCATTGGCATCTGTTCGATCGGGGCGTGGTAATCGAGCTGAATGCGGAGCAACTCGACGATGCCATCGCCAGCGATACCCAAGAAAAACGCTGGGAAGCCTTTGTCGCATTGTGCGGCAAGTACCGTCCGCAGCGCCCGCTAGATTCCGTTGTGATCGCAATACCGGCCGCCATGCTAGCCGATCGAAGCCCACAAGGACGCGAACATCTGCGCGCGCGTGCGGATGCGGCTAGCCGCCGTATCTGGATTGCGCAAAATCGCTACGCGATGCGCTTTGCGGTGTATGTCGTGATTACCGGTTGCGAACAACTACCGGGATTTGCCGACTTTGCGCAAGCGCTACCGACCTCCATGCAAGACGGCATGCTGGGCTGGTCGTCACCCCATCAGCCATCCACGTTATTTCAGGCGGGATGGGTCGACGAGGCATTCGATCAAGTAGAACAAAATTTAATCGAGAGTAGCGCCGAGTTGTTCGCCTCACAGGCCACGTTACGTTCAGCGACCGATGTGTTCCTGCTGCCGTCGCAAATCGCCGCACTACGTACCGGCGCAAGGGATTATCTCGATGCATTAATGCGCCCGAATGCGTTCCATGAGCCGTTTTTCCTGCGCGGCATTTACCTGAGTGGAAACACCGAGCGACCGATGTTCCTGCGTGGGGTGATGGAGTCCAAGGTATTCGCGGAATTTGGATTATCGCGTGCTGCGCACTCGCAGAAACTGGCGCGACCACTCATGAGTAAGGTCGGCCGCTGGCTAGCAGTCGGCATACCCATGGTGTATGCCTTCGGCATCATTGTTACCACAATACAGCTGCAACGCATGCTACCGGTACTGGCAGAAGGTCTGGAGGGGCTGAAACGAGATATCGAGTATCGTGCACAGGCGAGCAACACCGGTGAGCGTATCGAGTTCGAGTGGTATCGTAAAACTGCCCTCCAGCTAATGATTGGCTTGGAAGAGTTACAGTCGCGTCGCCTAAACCGCACGACGTCGCTATATGACCCGGGCTTCATCAACCCATTCATGCCAGGATCCTGGCCGATGTTCGATGACGTGCGCGAGCGTGCCCGGGAACGTATTGCTAGTGAATTCTCTGATTTGGGCGTTCGCACACTGCAACAGGCGGTGTACCGACGTACTGCTGAGCTGACCCATGCGCCACTGAATCCGATTACTTACCACCTCACGGGTAGCAGCACCGATTGCGATGGTCCTCAGTTATTGAGCACGTCACCCATGACAGGTGCTGTCGCAACAGTTGCACTTGAACGAATGACCGAGTTCGTTACCCTACAGCGCTATGCCAGTGATGTGACACGTTTAGAGACGAATGTCAGCAGCTTGCTACATCTCGGTACACCGCACAAAAATAGCCAATCATCGCTGCGCATGCTGGTACTCGATATGCTCGGTGCCGAATTACCCGGTGATCTGGAGGCCAGCGTCGTCCTATTTAGGAATGCCGCTGCGAAAGAGATCAGCCTTGTTGATCATGCTGCGGTCTCGCGCGCGGTCAGCTGCGGCTTTACGCGTGCAGCACTGGCATTGAACCACCAGCTATTCGCTGATAACGCGCTGCTACGTAATGAAGAGCGCGTAGTTAGTGCCCGCAACGCGGTTATGGAACTCTTCAGCGGCAAAGACGCGCCCGGTAGCAGCGAAGTTGTCCAGAGCTACCGGCGCTTACGTGATGCACTGAATGAACAACGTTCTTTACTGGCTACCGGTTACGGCGCTTGGCTATTGCATGAAGAACTCAAGCTTGGGCCGTCCTATGACAAGCTGATGAAACAATTTGCTGATAATGATTTAATTAGTAATCCTGCAATCGCTGATATAGAACGCCGCACCAAAGAAGATTTTTTTCGCGCGCGCCAACGCTTTGTGGCGCTATTCGGTTCCGGTACGGAAATGGGTATCAGCGCTGAAGGCAAGCAAGGAAGCCTGGAGATGTCTGGCGAACGCCTAGCCTTGCTGGCAGCTCTCGATCACTTGCTAGCGCAACCTTTTATGCAGCCGGCGGTCGGTGACGCCTTGGAAGCGACCCCGCGCAATACGTTGGTGCAATGGGATACCGATCAACTTGCGCGTGCTGTCAAACTAGGCGAGGGACATCGCAAATATCTCACCGAAGATCTACCGAAATTCTCGCCTAGTATGCAAGAAGCTGTGCACGATCTGATCGACTACCAATACGCGCTAAGGCTGGTCGATTTGATTGGCCATGCCTACAAACGAATTGATCGTGGATCTGCGCCGTCCGATCATGTGCAAGCATCATCGGCATCCTATGAAATGGCCAGCCAGCAAGTTAGGAAGCTCGTATTACTACTGAAAGAATTAGGACAAGACGGCGAAGCTAACGCCCTACAATCGGTTCTTGTCAATGATGCTTCAGGTAGGCTGAAGCTTCTCAATGATGCGTTACAAAGCGCGCATCCCTATCAGATTCTGGACGACAGCGATGATGGGCGTAGTGAGTCGCGCGATCGCCTACAACTATTTGCACAGAGTGAGGACGCTGCTGACTACCTAAACAATCAGTTGTCTATGTTGCAGACACTCTCTGCACAAGTACAACTGCTACGCAGTGCATTACCCGCAGATTCAAGGACCAACGGCGATCTGACACGCTGGCAGAGTATCGCGCGCGAAATAGAGCTGCATACTGCCAAGGACCCGAAAGGTAGCTTACTGAAACTGGAACGTTTCATCAATGAATTGGCACGCGAGCTTGATGCACCAACCTGCCTCGCCGTACTGCGGGCGCATGAACCGCCCAAGCGCACCAACAACTATTTCGCAGAGCGTCATGCCGAGTTGCACCGCACGGTGAGCCGGCGCTGTCTTGCACTCGATCGCCGCTCTTTCGCTGAGCAATGGCGTACTTTTTCATCAGACTTTAATAAATTACTGAAGGGTCGCCGGCCCTTTATCGGCAATCGAAGCACGCTACGACCTACCGAGTTCCTTGCGATACCACCGGCGGATCAAACGGATGTAAGTGCATTAATGCAACGACTACCGAATGTGTCGCCTGAAGTATTCGCACGCAACAACATTCCCGAAGGTGCTGCAATACCTATTCGAGACTTCGCGGCGCAGGCTGCAAAAGTCAGGCAGACCATGGGATCACTGTTCCCGAATGATCCTACCGCCCCAGCAGGCTTGGACGTGATGATTAAATTCCGCGCCAGCACCAGCGGGGAACAAGACGGTAACAAGATCATCGACTGGTCGATCACGATCGGCGATCAAACGCTTGGCTTGCGCGATGCACCGCGGGCGCTTCGCTGGCGAATCGGCGAACCGGTACGTATCTCGCTGCGTTTCGCTAACGATGCACCGATCGTGCCGCGCGCTGACCCGGACAACCCTTATCTGGAAGTCAGTCGTAAAAATGCTGTATTCCGTTTTGAAGGAGCTTGGGCCTTGCTCGATATGCTGCAGCTGATGCGCGCTAATGAGCTTTCCGATACACGTAACTCGCTGTTAAAACTTGAGGTACCGGTACAGGCAGACGAACGAGACCCGACCTCGCGTGCAAGACCGGTGCGTGTATTCGTCGGCATCACGCTATCAGAGCCGGGTAAGACCACTGCCCTGACCTGGCCTTCGCACTTCCCCGAGCGCGCACCAACACTGGAACGATGATGCGCGAAATGGACTTTGACAGCTTACTTCAGCAATTACTCCTTCCCATCTCATCTGCGGAACCTGCGGGGAGATGGATGCGCTATGAGCCCTCGTTTAGCGAGTTGAGCCGCTTACGTGAAGAAGACGACCCAAACCTGCCCATGGGAGATTGGGAAAGGCCGCTACAAAAAGCCAACTGGGCTAACGTTGCTGAAGCAAGTATTCAATTGCTGGAAAAAGACAGCAAAGATTTTCAGGTGGCCGCATGGCTGACTGATGCCTGGATACGAACGCATTCCTGGCAAGGACTGTGCGTAGGTCTACAACTACTGAATGGCATTGCTGAGCGATTCTGGCGTGCCGCCTGGCCTGCCCTAGATGATGACAACGCCGACCGTCGCTTGGCGCCCTTCATCTGGATGAACAATAATCTGCCACGGACCATTAGCCTCAGTACCGTGCTGCTACCGGCATCGCTGCACCGAGAGCAAGCGCTGAGGCTAGTCGACTGGGATATCGCGCCGCTGATCGATGACGCCAAAACTGGGTCCAAGAATTCATCGCCTCAGCGCATCAGCCGCCGCATGCTACGCGAGCAGGTACGCGCGAGTGATAGTACATTTCTGCAATCGATCGTCCGTCAGGCGGATGATGCCAGCGCGGAGCTGAAGCGATTGATGCATTTTTTGGATGCGCAGCTG
>JBIKUP010000027.1:0-9522 GCA_044347535.1 Burkholderiaceae bacterium | reverse complement strand
CCGTACTTGCCAAACTCCGTTGCGGTTACGTATTGAAGCCATTTCCTGATCCTCGATTGGATAGGAATTGGACAGGCTCCGATTTTCGTTCCCCTGCTTCGTACTTTAGTTAGTACCAACTACTCCACCTTCCAACTCCCCGACTTCCCACCGTGCTTCTCCATCACACGGATGTCGGACATCACCATGCCGCGGTCGATCGCTTTGCACATATCGTAAATCGTTAGCAAACCAACCTGCACAGCCGTGAGTGCTTCCATCTCGACACCGGTTTTTCCATGGGTTTCGACTTGTGCATTGCACATGATGCTGGAATCTGCTTCGTCGATGGTGAACTCTACCGCCACACGCGTGAGCGCAAGTGGGTGACAGAGTGGAATTAGATCGCTAGTACGTTTAGCCGCCATGATCGCTGCGATGCGCGCAATACCGAGTACGTCCCCTTTTTTGGCAGTGCCATCCATCACTACGCCGAGGGTGGAAGGTTTCATGCTGATGATGCCGCTGGCGATGGCCACGCGATGGGTTTCTCGCTTGGCACCGACATCGACCATATGTGCTTGTCCGCCCTCATCGAAATGGGTCAGGCCGCCGTGGTGGTTTTCATGCATGGGATTATTCGATTTCGCGTTCATGGCTAGGGCTGCTCTCGCGATGGGTCACGAGAGTGAAAAAGATGTTGCGGGTATCATAGCACCATGGTTAAACCGATCCGTTCAGTTGGCTGGTCTTTGGGATTGCGCGTACTCACTGCGGCGCTAGTGACGCTTTCTGCGCCCGTATTTTTGGCGCCTGCCACGATTCACGCACAGGCACTGCCCAACCTCGGGGGTGGCGATAGTGCAGAGCTATCACCGCTGCAAGAGCGTAAGCTTGGCGAAGACATCATGAATGGTATCCGGCGCGATCCGGCCTTCATGAGCGATCTTCCGACACTAGATTATTTGAATCAGTTTGGGAATAGTTTGCTGGCGGCCATACCGGATGCGCGTGGCGAGGCAGATTACGATTTCTTTTTCTTTGCAGTACGCGATCCCACCCTAAATGCGTTCGCGCTGCCGGGTGGTTTTATTGGTGCCAATAGCGGACTAGTACTGGCGGCGCAATCCGAATCTGAGCTGGCTTCTGTGATGGCCCACGAGATTGGCCACGTTTCACAGCGTCACATTGCACGCATGATCGGCAATCAGAAGCAGGACGCGCTGCTGCCGATAGCAGGTTTGCTGCTCGGGGCGCTGGCGATGCGCGCCAGCCCCGATCTTGGTATGGCGGCGATGATGGGCGGCACCGGTGTAGCGGCACAGCGTCGACTGAGTTTTGGGCGCGACGCGGAACGCGAGGCAGATCGTATCGGGCTCAATATTCTGAACGGTGGTGGATTTGAAGCGACCGGGATGGTGAATTTTTTTGGTCGCTTGCAGAACGCTAGTCGTAATCGCAGCGACAACATGCCGGCTTGGTTGCGGACTCACCCACTCACCACCGAACGGATCGCCGATATCGAAGCCCGCGTCCGTGACATGCCATATCGGCAGCGCGTGGATAGTCTGGATTTCTCATTGGTGAAAGCGAGACTACGCGTTCTGCAAGATGACACACCGCGTGGCTGGCGCGATGTATCCGTACTATTCGGTGAGCAGATCAAGCAGGGTACCCGCGCACAAGTACTGGGTGCGCGCTATGGGCTAGTGATGTTGGCCTTGCGCCAACGCGAAATGACGCAGGCGCGTGCGCTAATGGATGAGATGCGTGCAGAACTTGAGCGCAAACCGAGTTTGGGACCGTCGGTATTACTCCTTGGTTTGGAGGTGGATGTGGCGCTGGCTAATGGTCAGGCGCCGCAAGCGGTAGCGCTGGCGGCTGATGGGCGTAACCGGTTTCCGCTGTCGCGCGGATTATCAATGCAGTACGCCGAGGCTTTACTAGCCGCCGGGCGCATGCAAGAAGCCACTAGCTTTTTACGCGATCAGGCGCAGATTTATCGGCAGGATGCAGGTATACAGAAAGCGCTAGCGCGCGCCTACGCCGAGCAGAATAAACAGGCGCTGCAGCATATGGCATTAGCCGAGTACTATGCGATCAATGGTGCAGTGCCAGCGGCGCTTGAGCAGCTGCGCATTGCGCGCGCTGCACCTGATGCAGCGTTTCATGATCTCGCGATTATCGATGCACGTGAACGCGAATTGCAGGCGAGTTGGCGCGACATTATGTCGCAACGAAAGAAGTAATTTCTTACTTGGCCGCCGCAGGATTCGGATTGAAGCCCAGTCCTGTGCCAAGGTTCTCGTCATGCAGTGCATGAACCGGCAGCAGACTTTCGCCGCAGAGAAATTGCAGCGCGCACTGAGGGTTGTCTAACCATTCAAGCAGAAACGTATCATCCACCCGCTCACCTTCCACGCGCAGTAGTGGCAGACACTCGGCAAGATCACGATCATCTACCATCGCGATCCGTTCACCCGAGCCAAGAATAAGCCTGCCTTCACCCGAGACCCAGACGCGTTCAATCGGCGTCATCGCAGCACCGTCGTGCGTGATGAAGCCGTGTGTTGGATCGGTGCGCGCGATGAAGGGCGTCTGTTCAAGTTGAACATAGACCCGCTGCGGGCCATTCTGAAAATACCAGGCACCGTCGTCGTTTCGCAGGTAGTTGCGGTAGATGAAGGACAGCAGCGCGGGGTGGCGAATCACATCGCCTGGCGCATTTGCGGCTTGTGCCGCTGCGTCACGCATTCGAAATGCGCCGCGCGCATCTAGCGCCAGCCAACCGTAACAGTCAGGCACATTCGGCCATTTGGCGAGTGCTTGGCGGACGATCTCATCCATTACCGATATTTGTACAAAAGACCCTACCGAACCAGTTCGGGAATTTTCTCTTGCAGCTGAACTTGTTCAGAGAAAAAGCGAACGATGCGGCGCGGTAGCCAGTCAAGTGCGCCGGGAAAATTGCCGCGTACAAAGCCGACATGACCGCCGTGCTTCGGGTACTCGAGAATCACCGCATCGGCGGCCTGACGCGGTAAATAGCGCGCTGGCAAAAACGGATCATTACGCGCGTTGAGTACCAGCGTCGGTACCGTGATATTGGAGAGTACATGCTTGCTGCTGGCCCGATGCCAGTAATCGTCGGTGTCGCGGAAGCCATGCAGGGGTGCAGTGACAACATTGTCGAACTCATACAGGTTGCGTGCCGCCAGCATCCGATCACGATCAAACAGCTTGGGATACTGCGTTAACTTCTCCAAGCATTTGGGTTTGAGCGTTTGTAGGAAGCTACGTGTGTAGATCATATTGACGCCACTCGATAGGGCTTTGCCGCCGGCGCTTAAATCAAGTGGCGCAGAGATTGCCACTGCCGCGTCGACAAAATCGGCATCTTCTTCGCGTGTGCCCAGCCAGCGTAATAATGCATTGCCACCGAGAGAGACACCGACCGAGAAAAAGTTTGAGGCATTGCGTGCCAGTGGGTGTTGTTGCAGCCTGCGCAGAATCCAGTCAATTTCCTCGGCATCACCAGAGTGATAAAAGCGAGGCGCTTTGTTCAGCTCACCAGAGCAGCCACGAAAATGCGGTACTGCGCCGGACCAGCCCATGGCCTCGATCGTTGATAACAAGGCACGCGCATAGTGACTATCGGAGGAACCCTCCAAGCCATGAAACAGCACCAAGAAGGGTTTGCCGGGTAAGCCTTCAACGAAATCAACATCAATGAAGTCATCATCCGGTGTATTCCAGCGCTCACGTTTCAAGGTGAGATCTGTGTGGGACAACATTTTCGCCGCCCAGATGGTTTGCAAGTGGCCGCCGGGTAACCAGACGGGTGGGCGGTAGTTGCTCATCCGTGGTGCTAGTGCAGCACACCTTGTGTCGTTACGACCGGTGCCTCGGGTGGTCGCCCCGGCGCCAGCGAACCATGGTGGGACACCATGCGCCAACCCTGTGGCGTCTTGATATAGACGTTGGTGGCAACGATGTGCGCCTCTTGCCAGTTGGGGTCATCGGGCGCTTTGATCTCTTCGATCAGGCTGTGAACTGCGCAGCCAACACTATGGGCCACATGCAGATGGTGTGGTCGGATATGCACCGGGCCGCGTTCGAAAATCATTTCAAATGACTCGCGGATTGCTGTCTGGCCCTGTAATCTCGGTGCGCCGGGATGCACGCAAAAAATTTCTTCGTCGTCCGCCCACAGCGCCATCATCATTTCCAGATCGGCGCGCGCCATAGCGTCGTAGAACGCGTTCTCGACGTCTTCAGCACTGGCGAGAGGTTTGCGTGGCAGTGGCATTCACATCAGTGCGATTGCGCATGCGCGCCATCTTTGAGCGCATAGGCGGTACCGCAATAAGGGCACTTGGCGTGTCCATGAGTATCGAAATCAAGCGATACGCGCGGATGAGAAGACCAGATCGGCGTCGATTTATTCGGACAGTGGGCGGGCAAATCCTTGCCATCAAGTTCGATCGCTTGCGCCGGCTGTGTCATGGCTAGCTCCTGAAGATGAAATGATCAAACACGGGTCAACCACTGTTGGTACTGTGGAGCCTTACCGGCCACCACATCAAAAAACAGCGACTGCAGTTTCTCGGTGACTGGGCCACGACTACCGATACCGATCTGGCGGTTATCGAGTTCGCGAATCGGGGTGATCTCGGCGGCGGTACCGGTGAAGAAGGCTTCATCTGCGCAGTACAACTCATCGCGTGTGATTCGTTTTTCAATGATGTCGATGCCGAGATCGCGCGCCATCGTCAGCACTGCGTCACGCGTAATGCCGTCGAGGCAGCTGGCCAAATCCGGAGTATAGATTTTGCCGTTACGGATCAGGAAGACGTTTTCGCCTGCGCCCTCGGACACATAGCCATCAGTGTCGAGCAGCAGCGCCTCGTCATAGCCCTCGGCAGTGACTTCCTGGTTGGCGAGTATCGAGTTGATGTAGTAGCCACTGGCTTTGGCGCGCACCATCGAGACATTCACGTGGTGACGGGTAAATGAGGAGGTTTTGACGCGGATACCGCGCTGCAGACCTTCTTCCCCAAGATACGCGCCCCAAGGCCACGCGGCGATGCCGACATGGATGGTGTTGCCGCGTGCTGACACGCCCATTTTTTCCGAGCCGATCCAGACCAGGGGGCGCAGATAGCAGGATTCGAGCTGGTTTGCCCGCACCACTTCTTTTTGCGCTTCGATCAGCGTCTCCATATCAAATGGAATCGCCATCTGGAAAATCTTGGCCGAGTTGAACAGCCGCTGCGTATGCTCGCGCAGACGGAAAATCGCTGTTCCATCAACGGTTTTGTATGCGCGTACGCCCTCAAAAACCGCCATGCCGTAATGCAGGCTATGCGTGAGCATATGCAGGTTGGCATCACGCCAGTCGACGAGCTTGCCGTCTTTCCAGATTTTGCCGTCGCGGTCGGCCATGGACATGGTCTATCTCCGATTAATTCATCATTGCAAAGCCGAGATTCTAGCGGATTCAATGCCTCTGGCGGCTTGCTAGTTAGAATAGTGGCTTATTCGCTTGCTCTCCCGACCGGTCGTCCTGATCGGCGGTTCAGCCCTGACCATGACATCCCAGCCCCTCGACGACGCGCAAGCTACCGAGCGTGAACGTTCCGCTTTCTTCGACGCCGTGCGTGCCAGCACGCAGACCGTACCCGGTTTATTTGCCTGGGGCGTGGTGACCGGGGCGGCCATGATGCAGTCCGGGTTGTCGCTGTGGCAGTCCTTGCTGATGACCCTAGTGGTGTATGCCGGCTCGGCACAGTTGGCGGCGCTGCCGCTGATTGCCGCTGGTGCGCCGGTATGGGTAATCGCCTTCACCGCGTTTATGGTGAATTTGCGTTTCGTGATCTTTAGCGCGGTAATTGGCCCGCATTTCCAGCATTTGAGCTGGCGCAAGCGACTCTGGTATGGCTACAACAATGTGGATTTGGTGATGGGTTTTTTCCCGCAGCGTTTCCCGACGCACACCGTGGGTAAGCCTCTCGGAAAGCAAGGCTATTTCAGCGGTTTGGCGGTATCGAACTGGTTAGCGTGGCAGATCGGCTCTCTGACTGGCATTTTTCTCGCGCAGCAGATACCCGCGAGCTGGGGCATTGGTTTCGCAGGCTCATTGGCTTTGCTGGCAATTGCCATACCGCTGGTCAGAAATCGCCCGACGATTGTGGGCGTGGTGGTCGCGTGTACCGTGGCCGTGGTAACCGTCCAATGGCCTTATCGCCTTGGGCTGGTGACTGCGATGTTGCTCGGGATCGTGGCTGCAGTATTCGCCGAGCAGCTACTGGTTAAACCGAAGGACAAGGTATGACGATGTCGTGGCCCGAGTACCTGTTTCTGGTGCTGCTGATGACGGCGGGCACCCTCATTACGCGTAGTTTCTTCTTCATGGTCGGCGGCTCTCGTCGGATGCCGGATTGGATACAGCGCTCGCTATCGCATGTGCCTGCGGTTGCCTTATCGGCCATCATTGCGCCGGACCTGTTGATGGTACAGGGCGCTTTGGTGGAGCCCTGGGTCAACATCAAGCTCATCGCGGCGATTGTGGCTGCGATTTTTTTCCTGCTAACGCGTCATATGTTGGGCACGTTGGCCATGGGCATGGCCTGCTACACCGTGCTTCGGGTTTGGCTTTGAGCGCCGCCGCCATGTCCATCTGACAACCGTTTTGGGCAACACCTGCTGCGGTAAAATGGCGGGCTTTCCACCCTTAAATCCGCTACCTCACCCATGCAGTTCAAGCGCCTGACTGACCTCATTCAACAAGACCAACTGCGCGGCAAGCGCGTGTTCATCCGATCAGACCTCAACGCGCCGCTGGATGACGCCGGCAATATTACCGAGGAGACGCGTATTCGCGCTTCGGTACCTGCGATTCAGGCCGCGCTCGGCGCGGGCGCCGCGGTGATGGTGACTTCTCATCTGGGTCGGCCGACCGAGGGCGAGTTTAAGCCAGAGGATTCGCTGGCACCGATCGCGAAGCGTTTATCCGAATTGCTGGGCCGACCCGTGCCATTGAAGTCGAACTGGGTCGACGGTGTCGACGTCAATCCGGGTGAGTTGGTACTGCTCGAGAACTGCCGCGTCAATAAAGGTGAGAAGAAGAACAACGACGAACTGGCGCAAAAGATCGCCGCGCTGTGCGATGTGTATGTCAACGACGCTTTCGGTACAGCACATCGCGCTGAGGCAACCACGCACGGGGTTGCGAAATTCGCACCGGTAGCTTGTGCCGGTCCCTTGCTGGCAGCGGAGCTGGATGCGCTGGGTAAAGCACTCAGACATCCGGCGCGCCCATTGGTGGCTATCGTCGCCGGCTCTAAAGTCTCGACCAAGCTCACGATTTTGAAATCACTGGCTGAGAAGGTCGATCGACTTATCGTTGGTGGTGGTATCGCCAACACCTTTATGCTGGCCGCGGGTCTGCCCATCGGTAAATCCTTGGCAGAGGCGGAGTTGGTTGACGAAGCAAAGGCCATCATCACTTTGATGCAGCAGCGCGGTGCAAGCGTGCCCATTCCGACCGATGTGGTGTGCGCCAAAACCTTCGCACCAGACGCCGCTGCAGTCGTGAAGTCGGCGCAGGATGTGGCCGATGACGACATGATTCTCGACATCGGACCAGAGACAGCGAACGCACTCGCGGCGCAGTTGCTGGATGCAGGCACGATCGTGTGGAATGGCCCGGTCGGCGTGTTTGAGTTCGACCAGTTCGGTCACGGCACCGAAACCTTGGCGAAGGCCATTGCTGATTCGCACGGGTTTTCGATTGCAGGTGGCGGCGACACGCTGGCAGCCATCGCGAAATACGGTATTACCGACAAAGTAGGTTACATCTCGACCGGTGGCGGGGCCTTTCTAGAATTTTTAGAGGGTCGCGTGCTACCGTCGGTTGAAATACTCGAACAGCGCGCTAATCGCTGAAATCTCTCGCTGAATAATAGGACCAAATACATGAAACAGCGCGCTACCAAGATTGTTGCCACCATTGGTCCGGCCTCGAATACGCTGGAAATTCTGGAGCGCATGATCGCTGCCGGTGTCGATGTCGTGCGATTGAATTTTTCACACGGCAAGGCGGAAGACCATGTCGAGCGCGCGCAGATGGTGCGTGAGGCCGCGGCCACCTGCGGCCGCGAGATCGCGATCATGGCCGATTTGCAAGGTCCCAAAATTCGAGTTGGTAAATTCAAAGACGGTAAGATCCAACTTGCCAAGGGTGACAAATTTATTCTGGATGCTGATTGCGAACTCGGTGATCAAGAGCGCGTCGGCCTAGATTACAAAGAGCTACCGAAAGATCTGAACCCGGGCGATGTGCTGTTGCTGAACGATGGCTTGATTGTGCTGAATGTCGAGCGGATTGCTGGGCACCAGATCTTTACCTCGGTAAAAATTGGTGGCGAGCTTTCCAATAACAAGGGCATCAACAAGCAGGGTGGTGGGTTGTCGGCACCTGCGCTGACCGCGAAAGACATGGAGGACATCAAGACCGCGATGCGTTTGGGCGCGGACTATGTGGCTGTATCTTTCCCAAAAAATGCAACCGATATGGCGATGGCGCGACAGCTCGCCACCATTGCTGGCGAGCCCTATGGTCATCGCGCCCGCATGATCGCGAAGATCGAGCGTGCCGAAGCGATCCCTAATCTGCAAGAAATTCTCGATGCCTCCGATGGCATCATGGTGGCACGTGGCGATCTCGCGGTTGAGGTGGGTAACGCCGCGGTACCGGCGCTGCAAAAGCGCATGATTCGCATGGCGCGCGCTTCCAACAAGTTGGTGATCACCGCGACGCAGATGATGGAATCCATGATTCAGAATGCGGTACCGACCCGCGCTGAGGTCTCTGATGTCGCTAACGCGGTATTGGATGGTACCGATGCGGTGATGGCGTCAGCAGAGACTGCAGCGGGCAAGTACCCGATCGAGACGGTTGAGACCATGGCGGCGGTCTGTATCGAGGCCGAGAAGTCCGAGCTCAGTTCGCTCGATACCGATTTCATGAACGTCACTTTCACTCGGATTGATCAGTCGATTGCTTACGGCGCGCTGTTCACCGCACATCATCTGCGGGTGCGCGCCATTGTTGCGTTCACCGAATCCGGTTCGACCGCGCTGTGGATGAGTCGGCACGATGTCGATATCCCGATCTACGCGATGACACCGAATCTCGGTACGCAGCGTAAGACCTCATTGTTCCGAAACGTGTACCCGATGCAGCTACCGAGTAGCTCAAACGATCGTAATGCGGTCCTCGCCGAGGTAGAAAAAACACTCTTAGAAAAAGGCTTGGTCGACAAGGGCGACATGATTGTCGTGACCTGGGGCGAGCCCATGGGGCAGGTGGGCGGCACCAACGCATTGAAGATTACGCAAATTGGAAACCTGTAAATAATTTAGGAGATTTTGATGGCTCTCGTATCCATGCGCCAGTTGCTCGATCACGCCGCAGAACACGGCTATGGGCTACCCGCATTCAATGTCAATAATCTGGAGCAGGTCACTGCGATTATGCAG
>JBIKUP010000026.1:0-9617 GCA_044347535.1 Burkholderiaceae bacterium | reverse complement strand
GTGTTTCAGCCATACGGCGACCGTCGCTTTATCGAGGCCAGCTTTTTTGAAGTCGTGAAAATGGTAAGAAAGCCCAGCCTGATCGAGCGAGGTGCGGGCCTTCTTTACGGTGTCGCAGTTGGGAATGCCGTAAAGGGTGATCATCAATCCCGCAGCAATTCATTGATCGACGTTTTCGCACGCGTTTTTTCATCCACACGCTTGACGATCACGGCGCAGTACAGGCTGTACTTGCCATCCGCCGACGGCAGATTGCCGGACACCACCACCGAACCCTCCGGAATGCGACCGTAGGTCACCTCGCCGGTTGCGCGGTCGTAGATCTTGGTCGATTGACCGATGTACACGCCCATCGAGATGACTGAGTTGGCCTCAACAATCACACCTTCCACCACTTCAGAGCGCGCGCCGATAAAGCAGTTGTCTTCAATGATGGTCGGGTTAGCTTGCATAGGCTCGAGTACGCCGCCGATACCAACACCACCTGACAGGTGAACGTTTTTACCGATCTGTGCGCAAGAGCCAACAGTAGCCCAGGTATCGACCATCGTGCCTTCATCGACATAAGCGCCGATGTTGACGTACGAAGGCATCAGCACCACATTCTTGCCAATGAAACTGCCGCGACGAGCGACTGCTGGCGGCACCACACGGAAGCCACCTTTTGCGAAATCGTCCGCGCTGTAGTTAGCGAATTTGGTGGGTACTTTGTCATAGAACTGCATACCGCCGCCGCCGGGGATGGCGACGTTATCTTCAAGGCGGAACGACAGCAGCACTGCTTTTTTAATCCATTGGTTGACGACCCAGCTGCCGCTATCTTTTTGTGCGACACGCAGGGTTCCTTGATTCAGGAGTTCCAAAACCTCTGCAACCGCGTTTTTTACATCCGCTGGAGCAGATTTCGGCGAAAAATTGGTCCGATCTTCCCAGGCGTTATCGATGAGGTTTTGTAGTTGTTGGGTCATGGCTTCTCTTTATAAAAAACGACGATTGAATTCTTGTTAATGCTTAGCCCTGCCGCGATCAGCCGGCCAGCTTGCGGGTGAAATCGACAATACGCTGTGCTGCCTCGAGGCACTCATCAACTTCCGCGACCAGCGCCATTCGAATACGATTCGCCCCTGGATTCAAACCATGCGCATCACGCGCGACATAGCTTCCCGGTAAAACCGTCACATTATATTCGGCGTACAGTCGCTTAGCGTATTCAGCGTCAGTGATGTTCGCTAGCTTATCGACCTTGGCCCACAGGTAGAAACCAGCGTCAGGCAACGCGACATCCAGCACTTCGGCCAACATAGGCGTCACTTGCTTGAACTTCTGAATGTACTTCTCGCGGTTTTGCTGGACGTGATGTTCATCGTTCCATGCAGCGATTGAGGCGGCTTGAATTGATGGACTCATTGCACTACCGTGGTAGGTGCGGTAAAGCAGGAACTGCTTCAAGATGGCTGCGTCACCGGCCACGAAGCCAGAGCGCATGCCGGGTACGTTAGAACGTTTCGACAAACTTGAAAACGCGATCAAGCGCTGGTAACCACGACCCAATTGATGCGCAGCCTGCAGCGCGCCAAGCGGTTGGCTATCGCCGAAGTAGATTTCGGAGTAGCACTCATCGGATGCAATCACGAAGCCATGCTGGTCAGAGAGCGCGAAAAGTGTTTTCCAATCGTTTAGTGTGAGTACTGCGCCCGTCGGGTTGCCTGGTGTACAGATGTAAAGTAACTGAACTCGGGGCCAGACCTCGGCCGGTACGGTGGAAAAGTCTGGCGCGAAATTGCGCTCCGGATCCGAATTAACGAAAAACGGCTCGGCGCCGGCCAGAAAAGCCGCGCCCTCATAGATCTGATAAAACGGGTTAGGGCAGACCACCACCGCCTTGGCCGCGGGGTCAATCACCACCTGTGCCAGCGCGAACAAGGCCTCGCGCGAGCCATTCACTGGCAGCACCTCGGTGGCCGGGTTGAGCGCGGGTAGGTCGTAGCGGCGCTCCAGCCAGTTGCAGATGGCTTGGCGCACTTGGTCTGTGCCGGCGGTGGTTGGATACGTGGCTAGACCCGACAGGTTATCGGCCAGCGCCTGCTGAATAAATGTCGGGGTGGGGTGCTTGGGCTCACCGATGCCCAAACTGATCGCGCTGAAATCGGTATTCGGCGTGACGCCGCCAAAAAGCTGGCGCAGCTTTTCAAAAGGATAAGGCTGGAGCTTGGAGAGCAGCGGATTCACGGCGAATTGGCGTTAGGGTTTTAGGAAAAAGCCGCTGATTATACTGTTGGCTCACCCCCCAATGTTATGATGACGCCGCTTCGAAATTCACCTGCCGGGCCTGCCGCCCGGTTTCTCTTTTTATAAGTTGGAAAAGTCGTGCGGTTAACGTCAATCAAACTCTCCGGTTTCAAGTCTTTCGTCGACCCGACAAATTTTCAGGTGCCTGGCCAGTTGGTGGGTGTCGTCGGGCCCAATGGCTGCGGCAAGTCGAACATCATCGATGCGGTCCGCTGGGTGCTCGGTGAATCGAAGGCCTCTGAGTTGCGCGGCGAGTCGATGCAGGATGTGATTTTCAACGGCACCACTAACCGCAAGCCAGCCGGACGGGCGTCCGTCGAGCTGCTGTTCGACAACACGGCAGGCAAAGCTGCAGGGCAGTGGAGCACGTTTGCCGAAATTTCGGTCAAGCGGACGCTCACGCGTGACGGCACCTCCACTTATTACATCAACAACCAAGCGGTTCGTCGTCGCGACATTCAAGACATTTTCTTGGGCACCGGCCTCGGTCCGCGTGCCTACGCCATCATCGGACAGGGCATGATCTCGCGCATTATCGAGGCGCGGCCGGAAGAGCTACGGATTTTTCTGGAAGAGGCTGCAGGCGTATCGAAGTACAAAGAGCGTCGCCGCGAAACAGAAAATCGTCTGCAAGATACGCGTGAAAACTTGCAGCGCGTCGATGACATTTTGCGCGAGCTGAATCAAAACGTCGTCAAGCTGGAGAAACAGGCTGAGGTCGCGCAGAAGTATCACGAGCTGCAATCCGAGCAAGACGAGAAACAAAAGCTGCTGTGGCTGCTGAGAAAAAACGAGGCTGCCAACGAGCAGCAAAAATTCCTTCGCGATATCGATAAGGCCCAAATTGAGCTGGAGGAGCAAACCGCCAAGCTACGCCATGTCGAAACCGAGTTGGAGCAACTGCGGCAGGAACATTACGCCGCTGGCGATCGCATGCATCAGGCGCAAGGCGCCTTGTACCAAACCAATGCAGAGATCGGTAGCCTGGAGGCGCAGATTCGTTTCGTTATCGAGTCGCGTACCCGTCTGCAGACCCAACTTAACTCATTGACTGCGCAACGCGAGCAGTGGCAGCGCCAGAGCACGCAATTCGAGGCAGAGTTGGAGCAAGCCGAGATTGATCTGGCATCGCATGGCGCACGCGTGAGCGAGGCGCAGCAGGCATTACAAAGTAAGCAGGCATCGCTGCCGGAGATTGAAGAATCCTGGCGTAATGCGCAGCTGGCGACCACCGAATCGCGCTCACGCATTATGCAGGTTCAGCAGCGTATCGAGCTTGAGTCGACGCATCAGCGCAATGCATCCAATATTCTTGCAACGCTGACACAGCGCCGCGAACGGCTTGCGCAAGAAAAGAATGCACTGTCTTTGCCAGATACGGCGCATCTGAGTAATTTGAAGTCGCAGGTAGAGCAAAAGCAAACGCAACTCGAACTGTCGCAGGCAGAGCTTTCGACGGCGCGTGAGCAGCAGCCATTGCTGGAGCAGGAGCGCCGTGATGCGCAGGAATCAGTTAACACTGAAACCGCCAAGCATGCGCAGCTCGAAGCAAGGCTGGCTGCATTGAAGCAGCTGCAGGAAAACGTACAAACCGAAGGCAAGGTCGCACCTTGGCTAAACAAGCATGAACTCGGCAAGCTGCCGCGTTTGTGGCAAAAGCTGTCGATCGAGCCGGGTTGGGAAGTTGCGCTGGAATCGGTGCTGCGTGAGCGCACGGGCGCGTTAGAAGTTTCCAATCTCGATTGGGCAAAAGCATTTTTTGGCGATGCCCCGCCCGCCAAGCTCTCGCTGTATTCCTTGAGCGGCACGGCAAATACCAACGAGTCCGCACCATCCGGCCTGAAAACCTTGATGTCCATGATGAAGGTGGATGATCCGGGCTTGCGCGCACTGTTGCAGGATTGGCTGCATCAGGTGTATGTCGCTGACGATGCTGCAGGTGCATTGCTCGATCGATCCAAGCTGCCTGTAGGCGCGACGCTGGTCACGCGCGAGGGGCATTTGATTAGTCGTTTGTCGGTGCGTTTCCATGCCTCGGATTCCGAACAGGATGGCATGCTGGCGCGCCAACAGGAAATCGATAACCTGGTTCGTCAGGTACGTGCGCAACAGATGCTGGCGGATGAGGCAAGACAGCGTTCGGTGCGCGCCGATGCCGCTCTGACTCAGGGCACGCAGCGCCTGGAAGAACTGACTCAGCGGGTCAGTGCGCAGCAGCAGATGCTGCATAGCTTGCAAATGGATTTGTTGAAGCTGACTGAAGCGGTTGAGCGCTTTAGCGAGCGCAGCACACAGATCGGTAACGATCTGAACGAGATCGCTACGCAGGAGGCCGAGCAGCGTCAGCTACAGACCAATGCCGAGCAGGCGCTGGAACAGCTCGATTCCGAACTGGCAAAGGTGCAAGAAGCGCACGAAGATGGTCAGACGGTATATCTGGAGCGCGAAGCTGCACTGAATCAGGCGCGTGAGCATGTTCGCGAACTGGCGCTGGCGGCGCAGCAGGCGGAATTCGCGTTACGCGCTCATGAAAGCCGTATCGAAGAATTGAAGCGCAATATCACCACAGCACTTGAGCAATCAGCCCAACTGTTTGCCAGCATGGAGCAAGGCACGCTGGAGCTGGAGCAACTCGATGACCGTACCGCACAAGCTGGTTTGCAGAGCTTGCTCGAGCAACGTAGTGCGCAAGAGTTGGCGCTCTCGAATGCACGTCATGAACTGGATCAGCTGACGCAGCGCATGCGCGCTCAAGATGAGTCCAAACTCGCTGCCGAGCGTGGCCTGCAGCCAATCCGTGATCGTATTGTCGAGCTGCAGCTGAAAGAGCAGGCTGCGCGCATGAACCAAGAGCAGTATGCCGAGTCACTGGTGAACGCAAACGCCGACGAGGCAGCGCTGTCAGAAAAGTTAAGCGATGAACTTCGCCCGTCTTATCTCCAAGGCGAGGTCACGCGATTGACGAATTCCATCAATGCGCTTGGCCCGGTTAACCTGGCCGCACTCGACGAGCTTGCGCAGGCAAGCGAACGCAAACAGTTCCTCGACGCGCAGAATGCCGATCTGATCGAGGCGATTACGACGCTCGAGAACGCGATCCACAAGATCGATATGGAAACGCGCGATCTGCTGAAAGATACCTTCGACAAGGTCAATCAGCAGTTTGGAGAACTGTTCCCGATCCTGTTTGGTGGTGGTACCGCCAAGCTGGTGATGACGGGCGAGGAAATTCTGGATTCTGGTGTTCAAGTGATGGCACAACCACCTGGCAAGAAGAACGCCACGATTCATTTGCTGTCTGGTGGCGAAAAAGCGCTGACCGCGACCGCGCTGGTGTTCTCAATATTCCAGCTGAATCCGGCGCCATTCTGTTTGCTAGATGAGGTGGACGCACCACTGGATGATGCCAATACCGAGCGCTTCTGCAATATGGTCAAGAAAATGTCGGCCGCTACGCAGTTCTTGTTCATCTCGCATAACAAGATCACGATGGAGATGGCGCAGCAACTGATTGGGGTAACGATGCAGGAGCAAGGCGTCTCCCGCATTGTCGCGGTGGATATGTCGGCGGCCTCGAACTTTGCCGCTCAGCAGCAGGCAGCCTGATCAGTCGAAACGTAGCGCCGCGCGAGCCATGGCGGCGCGCTTCTGGTAGTAGGCCTCGTTTTCTTCGGCCTCGTGCATGCGAGCGTTTTCGACTGCAGCGCAGATCAAGTAGTGTTCTTCGGCGCGCTTGTGATACCAGCGGCGTAGACGCCGGGTCCAGAACCGCAGCGACAGTGTGTTCCAAGGGCTCAGCTTGATTCCAGTTGCGTTCGACATCCGTCTTCCTCCATGAGCAGGGCCAACGGAGACTTATCGTAATGACAAAATCGTAGCCGCTATTGACCATTGTCAACTTTCTTGTTTGACAATATTTCCGTGGCGGGTATGGCTAGCGATTCGGCAGCGGTTTGACGCATGTCCGTGGGTAATGCGGCGGCGATCTCCGTTAAAATGTTTCTTTATTGAATAGTCTCGACAGAGAGCGCGAATGATTCAGCTGCAAGAGAGCCTGATCGGCTTAGGCGTGGTGGTTGTGGTCGGCGTCATTGCCTACAATAAATGGCAGGAATGGCGCGCCAAAAAGTCCGTAGAGCAGGCTTTTTCGACTGCGCAGGATGATGTGCTGATGGCAGAGGGTCAGCCGTCAAACCGTCAAGAACCCGTGTTGTCACCCTTCGAGGGCCCGGATGTAGTGGTCGGGCATGCGCCAGCCGTTGAGGTCGAGCACGGGCGGGAGGCGTCTGTCGAATCGCACGGTTCCCATCTTCAAGCAACCACAGTGCGTCGCTCGCCGCTGGATCCTGCGATTGACTGCATCGTCACCATCCTGCTCGACGCACCCCTGCGCGGAGAGCGCGTGCTGCAGGCATTTCAGCACTTACATCTGGTGGGCAGCAAGCCGGTTAAGGTGGCGGGACTAACTGACGACGGTGATTGGGAACCGGCAGCAGTGGGCGGGGTGTATCAGCAGCTGCAAGTGGGCGTGCAACTGGCAACGCGTAGTGGTCCGCTCACTGAGTTGGAGTTTTCCGAGTTGGCCTCGCGACTGGATCAAATGGCCGACGATTTGGGTGCCAGCCCCGATCTGCCCGATATGACTGAAGTGGTCGCGAAAGCCCGCTCGCTGCACCAGTTGTTACAAGAATTCGATGCACAGTTGTCGATCAATGTGCGTTCGAATGCAGCGCCATGGCCGATGGCCACACTCAAGCCAGCCCTGCAACGGCAGGGCATGGAGTTGCGTCCGGATGGAAAATTAGTGATGCCCGATGGTGAAGGCGGCTTGCTGTTCTCGGTGAACGTGAATGCCAATCCGTCCGACGATAGCAGCACCAAAATCACCCTGTTATTGCCAGTGGCACTCGTGGCGCCAGATCGTGGTGGTTTCAAAGCGATGACGGCATTTGCCAAGTCACTCGCGAACCGATTATCCGGTGCGGTGGTCGACGATGAAGGCCAGCCACTGCCCGATGCTGCGCTTAGCGCGATTGCCGAGCAAGTCGCTGATTTTTATCGCGCCATGGCGCAGGCAGGTATTCCTGCCGGATCGCCACTGGCGCAGCGCTTGTTCGCCTGAACGAACTGCGCTGCCGCTCATTTCCGTGAACGCCGCAACCGGAAACGAGAGCGACAGCGCACGCATCCAGTGGTTACGTGAGGAGCTGAATCGTCACGGCCATGCCTACTACGTGCTAGATCAGCCGACGATCCCAGATGCTGAATATGACACGCTCTTTATTGAGTTGCAGCAACTCGAGACAAAACACCCTGATCTCATCACCGCCGACTCGCCTACGCAGCGCGTGGGCGGCGCGCCGCTCCCCGAGTTCGCGCAGGTACAGCATGACGTACCCATGCTGTCGATTAATAATGGTTTTTCGGAAGACGATATACGCGCCTTTGATCATCGCGTCAGCGAGGGACTGGAGCAATCCGGTGAAGTCGAGTACGCCTGCGAGCTGAAATTCGATGGACTCGCGATCAATCTGCGCTACGTCGATGGTGTGCTGGTACAAGCCGCAACACGTGGCGATGGCAGTGCGGGTGAAGATGTCACCGCCAATATCCGAACTATTCATTCGATTCCGCTGCGGCTAAGGACCGAGCACCCACCCAAGATATTGGATGTCAGAGGTGAGGTGCTTATGTTTAAAGCGGATTTTGCGCGCCTCAATCAACGACAACGCGACGCCGGTTTGAAAGAGTTCGCCAACCCACGTAACGCCGCCGCCGGTAGTTTGCGCCAACTGGATTCGCGAATTACGGCGCAACGTAGCCTACGCTTTTTTGCGTATGGTATCGGCCATCTCGACGGCGCTGGATTACCCGATACGCATAGCGCACTTCTGGATTGGTATAGCGAATTAGGTATTGCTGTGTGTGATGAGCGCGCGGTCGTACGTGGTGCGGATGGCTTGCTCAAATTCTTCACCGATATTGGCACTCGCCGCGCGGCACTCGCTTACGACATTGACGGTGTGGTTTACAAAGTCAATCGCGTTCAGCAGCAGCAGGCTTTAGGTTTTGTGTCGCGCGCGCCGCGCTTTGCGGTGGCGCATAAATTTCCTGCAGAAGAAGCGACTACGACGGTATTAGACATTAACGTACAAGTCGGACGCACCGGAGCGATCACGCCAGTCGCGCGGCTGGCGCCCGTTTCGGTGGGCGGCGTTACCGTGACTAATGCCACGCTACATAATGAAGATGAAGTCCGGCGTAAAGATATTCGTATCGGCGACAGTGTGATTGTGCGTCGCGCTGGCGATGTGATCCCCGAGGTGGTGGCCTTTGTACCGGAACGCCGCCCCGCTGATGCAAAAGAATTCCTGATGCCCACAACATGCCCTGTGTGCGGCTCGGTGATCATTCGGCCAGAAGATGAGGCGGTCGCACGTTGCTCGGGTGGCTGGCTGAAATGCGCGGCACAACGTAAAGGTGGCCTGCTGCATTTTGTGTCGCGCCGTGCGATGGATATTGAGGGCCTGGGCGAGCAACTGGTCGAGCAGTTAGTCGACCGCGGTTTGGTAACCACGCCTGCTGATTTTTACAAGCTCGGGTTGGTTACACTTTCCGAGTTGGAGCGGATGGCGGAAAAATCAGCGCAAAATGTACTCGACGCGCTGACGGTATCGAAGTCGACCACATTGTCTCGCTTTATTTACGCGCTGGGTATCCGCCATGTGGGCGAATCGACCGCCAAGACCTTGGCGCGACACTTCGGCACGCTGGATGCTTTAATGGCGGCCAACGAGGAAGAGATACTCGCTGTTGAAGATGTCGGTCCGGTCGTCGCGCAATCCATCCTCAGCTTTCTGCATGATCCCTTAAATCGTGAATTGATTGAGCAACTGCGCGCTGCCGGTGTTCATTGGGATGAATCTGCGGTCGAGCGTCAATCGCAGCATCTTAACGGCAAGACATTTGTGCTGACCGGTACTCTACCGAACCTGAAGCGCGACGAAGCGCAGGCCTTGATTGAGGCTGCGGGTGGCAAAGTGTCGGGCTCGGTCTCTAAAAAAACCAGCTATGTCGTTGCCGGTGAGGAGGCGGGTAGTAAACTCGCCAAGGCTGAAGAGCTTGGTGTTCCTGTGCTCGATGAAGAAGCATTACTGCAATTGTTGGAGAACTCTGCATGAGTCGTTTAATCAAGAAGGCCGTATTTCCGGTGGCTGGTTTGGGTAGCCGATTTCTTCCGGCCACTAAGGCGCAACCGAAAGAGATGCTGCCCATCGTCGACAAGCCGCTGATTCAGTACGCGGTAGAAGAGGCGGTCGAAGCGGGTA
>JBIKUP010000025.1:0-9621 GCA_044347535.1 Burkholderiaceae bacterium | reverse complement strand
GCGTACGCTGATGCGCCCGCCACTGATCTCCCCAAGCAGCGAGGCATTCGCCACCATGGCCGCCAAATTCCGTGAGCGAGTATCAATGTACAAAGTTAATCGCTCGATACTCGCATCAACAGAGTTAGTGAGCTTTAATTGTCGTAGTGCCTGAGTCACATCGACGGGTGCAGCCGATAGCCAAAACTGCGCATGCGGCTCAGCCTCGCGCAAATCCAGCATGATCGCGCCGTCATAACGCGTACCGGCGATATTGGCGAAGAATGGTGAACTTTGCATATAACCATCACGCACCCGACCATCGAAGCCCATCTCACCCAGCGCCAGTTGGGAGCCACGAATATCGCGCGCGCGCACGCTGATATCCGCATCTTCCAGCACCAGTTTCGCAGGCAGGATGGGAATATCCAGGCTCGCTTTGCTACCCGCTTTAGCAGGTGCCGAAGGCGGTAGTAATTTGTCGAGCTGTTTCAGATCAACACTGCTGATCTCCAGCTTGGCATTTAGACGCTGATGGTTTTGTGTAGTGGTCTGATCCAGTTCGCTATACAGACTACTATCGCCCACCTGAAACACCAGATGCGACAAAGACCAGCGCTGCAGATTCCCTCTGACCCGACCCGCCAGGGCAATGGGCAGTTCTGACTGTGGGTTCAAGCCCAACCAAGCTGCCACATCGCCAGCGCGCTCGGCGCCGAGTGCAAAGGTCAGATCGGCGCTCTGGTCTGCACCCTCTAACTGACCCGAGACTCGCGCGGATATCCGCCCCGTCTGCACTGTGAGCGATACCGGTGAGCTTCCGGCCTCGATCGCAGAAAGCAAAGAAGCGCCTGACAAAGTCGCTACCAATGGACGGCCGAGCAAACTTCCACGCAAACTTCCATCAAGCGGTTTATCGCCACCCACGCCCAGCGACATCTGATCCGCTGTAAAGCTGACCGCCTTTCCACCAACAACGTTACCGTAGCTAAGGCGGCTCTGTTTCAACCGCATCGATAGTGTCAGCGAGCGCATCAATTCGTCGCCCTTTGCACCGCGCGCATTGACCGACAATAACAAGCCACCCAACTGACCCTCAATACCCGGCACACCAAATAAGAAACGCGACAAACCACCGATCGGTGATTTCTCAGCGCTAAATGACAATGACAAAGACGGTATGGCTTGTTGAGCATCCACCACGAAGCGACCACGCATCGGTACCTGTTCAACCTCTACTTCAACAGGTATCTCGAGCTTGCCCCTGATGGCTTGCAGTCGCATCGAAGCGTTGCGAATATCGCCGGGCAGGCTCAGCCATTGACCAACACCCAGCTGCAAGTCGACATCGAGTTCATCAAGCGCCTGTAAATCGAGTCGTGCACCCGCTAGGCTTTGGTACAGCGCGCGCAAATCGGGCGGCGGTTCGTCTTTATCGTCCTGCCCCAAAAACGGCCGCAAATCCAATGCGATGATTGCGAGCGAACCGGTCAGCTTCGGCGTTTCGGGTCGCGCATCCAACTGCATCCACCCCGCCATACTCGACTTACCCAGCATGGCTGATACACGCTCTAGACGTACCAGACCAGGACGAATCGCTACCTCACCAGATAAGCCCGCAGCACCCGCATTCGGCAGCTTCACTCCAATCACTTTGCCGAACTGCGCCAGATCTGGCGCACCCAAACCAAAACTCAGCGTACTGCCCTTCTCGCCGAGCTTGCCCTGCGCTACCAGCACGCCATCCGCAAAACTCAGCTGTGCCGATACCGGCCAGCCGGGCTTGCCGCGTAATAAATCTACCAATGGTCCGCCGTTGATCGCGAGTTGATACGGCATGGTGCGCTCAACCACGCCTTTGGCTTTCAGGGTAATGCCACCGCCAACGGGTAAAGCGGCATCGAGTTGATCCAGTCTGAACTCTATCGGGCGCGCACTACCGCTCTGAAAGGTAACCGTGATGTTGTCGAGATCAAGCTGGCGGATGTCGATGCCGGCCACCTCATGCGCATCAAAGGCTTGACCGTCATCCGGCTCGCTAGAAGGTGAACCGTCAAATGTCCAGTTATTGCTGTCATCTTCGCGCTGTTGGAGCGAGAGCCGCACATCGCTGGCAGCGATACGGTCAGCGCGATAACGTCCGGCCAGCAAAGGGATCAAGTCAAGTTTCAGCTCCAGCTGACCAATCCGCAAAAAATCACCTGCGGTAAATCCCTTGGGCTGACCAATCGCTAAATCTCGCAGACGGAGTTGCGGACGCAGTCCGAGCCGCAAATGCACCTCGCCATCAATGCGGACCTCACGACCAACCTGCTTGCTAAGCATGCGCGCGACCGTAGCGCGCTGCGCATTGATATCGATATCTACACCCACCACTGCCATGCCAACCACCAGCAAGACCGGCAGCAGCAGGATCAGCACGCCAGCGCCCAGCCAGCGCGGCCAGCGCAACGGATTGGACGATTGAGTTGGCCTTTGTGAGTTCACAAATTTGCGGGGGTGTAAGGAGCCAGAAGTCAGTTTGCTATTTTCGGTTGAAATTGGGCGACTCTGCCAGCTTTAGCACTGATCAAGTGAGTCATCATCTGAACCAAACATTACGGAATTACACCTTTTCAGGATTATGACGCCCCAATAATCAGTGACAAATACTGATTTAATACCAAGAATTCACTCAAGATGGCGGCGACTCTTTATGTAGATTCTGAAGTAATGCTTGTATCTTGTGCCATCTGGAAAATTGCCATATTTCCAACCGTTTTATAGAACTGCGATTCGGATTATTCTTTGGGTAGAGACTCAAAAACTTATTGCGCCAAAATTGGCTAACCACTTGGAATCATGCAGTTACCACCCAGCCTACCCATTTCCGCCCTTAGCGTTTCATTGATCGCACAGATTCACGAGCATAAAGGTGCGCTTCGGTCAATGAGCCTACTCACGCCAGAAAAGCTGCAATCGTTGCGCCAAATCGCGACGCTTGAAAGCGTTGGTGCCAGCATGCGGCTCGGATCGGTCGATCTATCCGATGCAGAAGTGAGCCATACAATCTGCATGCTCAGGCAGCGTCAACAATCGAGCTCATTCATCGAAGAAAAGACTGCAACTGTTTTGGAACCCTCCGCGGCTCCAAATATAACGTCTAGTCCCTATGATTTTTCTGCAGAACTACTTTCGGATTATGAGATTGATGAGTTGTTGATGCATCAATCGTCTGAGGTTCGTGTATTTAATGCGGACGAAGAACAGGCTGCTGGTTACTTTGAGGCATTGAATCGGGTGTTTGAATGGGTGTCAATTCAAGCGCTTCGTGAAGAACAGCTTCACGAGCTGCACCGTACTCTACTTAAGCACAGCAAGAAAGACGTTTGGCACGCGGGTAAATATAAAGCCTCGGCGAACCACCGTTCTTTCAATAACCCGGATACCGGAGCGCGCTCGCAATTACCGGGGGCGAACCCACTCGATGCGCCCGCCAAACTGAGAAACCTGTTGCAATGGCTGCAGGGTGAAAGAGAACACCCAACTCAACACCCATTGTTGACCATTGCAGCGTTTATTGCCGGTTTCCACGCAATTCGGCCCTATCAGGACGGCAATGCGCGTATGGGCTTGCTGCTGACCCGCTTGCTGCTGCTGCAGAGCGGCTACTCGCAAGTAGCCTATGCCTCGCTAGAAGCGCAGCTTGAGCGTGACCGTGATGCGTTTTATACGGCACTCGATCGAACCCTGGCGGGCATTTACAACCCGAACCCGCACTGGGAACCTTGGACCGCCTTTTTCCTTAGCTCGCTGGTTGACCATGCGCGTCGGCTGTTCAGTCGCCTCGAGCGCGACAAAGAGATTTTCTCGGCCCTGCCGAAGCTATCGTCAGATATTGTGAATTTGGCACGTGAACACGGCCGGGTAACGATGGCGGATGCAATCCGCCTCACCGGCAGCAATCGCAATACGCTAAAGCTGCATTTCCGCAAGCTGGTGCATGAAGGGCGCTTGCTGCGTCATGGGATGGGCGCTGGTGTCTGGTACCAGCCGAGATAAGTGCTAATGAAAACGGGCGGACCTATTAAGTCCGCCCGCCTTGGTTCTGCGCTGCAGCGCTAGGCTGCAATGTTGATCGGGGATCAGCGCTTGTTGTTGAGCATCTCGATCTTGCCGTGCAGTTCGCCACCCTTGCGAATCTCCAACTCACCGCAGGCAATCTGACCGTGTATCACGCCCGTTGCCTCAATCACCAACAATCTCGTCGCGGTGGCGGATTGATCCATGCGACCTGCGACGACAATTTCCTCGGCGGTTGCAATGCCATTCACCACGCCGGAATTCATTACGCGCAAAGTTTGTGCGCTTAGCTCGCCCTCTACAGTGCCATTTATAGTGGCCGCCGTCGGCACCATCAAGCGCCCCTTGGCGATCACACCGCTGCCAATAAAGAGGGTTCCTTCTGGTGTAGTTTCCTTCATTGCATCTTCCTTATTGAGGTATTTCGCTCGCCGCAAACGCGCGGCTTACTCGCGAATCGATCATGCTAGAGTCGGGGAGATAAAGCAACCTACAAAAACCTACATGGCTGTACTTAGATGATCTGCAGTGGAACACACAGTTGATAGCCCACCAAACGAATCGAGCGAATGCAGCGATGCTCTGCACCGACTTCGAATAGTTTTTTGCGCAAACGAACCATTTTTACTTCAAGCGTGGCTTTACGCAGATCATCCGGTTGCTGCCCAAGTGCTTCCATCAACTGCCAATGCTCCAGCTGCTGCCCGGCGCTGGTGGCGAATGCCGATAGCATCTGCAGCTCAGAGCGCGAGATCACGACCGACCCTTTAGGTCCGTTCAGTAACATGGCGCGCGAGTCGACCACAAAACCGTCGCCCCCGCTTTGGCTGGTGGGAACCTTGGCAAGTTCAATGCGGCGTTGAATTGCCGTGACCGCGGCCAGCAACTCTTCCACCGCCACCGGCTTTGGAAGATAAACGTCCGCACCACTGTCATAACCCGCAATACGATCATCGACTTGTGTGCGACCACTGGCCATGATGATGCCGGCGCCCGGGTTTCCCTTGCGGATGCGCCGCGCCAATGACAAACCATTCTCGCCGGGCAGGTTGATATCAATCACAAAAATATTCGCGTGAAATCCAGCCGCCTCATCGTCTAGAGCCTCGGCACAGTCTATACCCTGCACTTCATGGCCTTGTTGACGCAGTGCCTCTATGGTCACCGCGCGCAAAGCGTCATGATCTTCAATCACTGTGATATTCAATTTGGCAACCATACAATAAACTTGACCGAGAGTTCTTGCCGCTCGTAACGCACTGCGCCGCCCAGCAAGCGCACAAAATTGGCCACTAAATAAAGCCCCAAGCCCGATCCCGAGTGCCGGCGTGCGCTATCGGCACGATAATATTTTTTAAACAACTGCTCTTCGTCGGGGAAAGTCGCGACACCGGCGCGCAGCGCCACCTCGTTTTCCACGCTGAGTTCGCAACCTCTCAGACCTTCGTGCATGCCCTGCCGTACGCGTAACTGAACCATGCTACCGGGTGGCGAGTACTTGATCGCGTTGTCGAGCAGATTGGAGACCACTGACCTTAGCAACTGGCGGTCGCTTTTAATAGTGATTCGCTCCTCGTGATACACCGCAAAGCGCGCAGGATCTGGTGATTTGCGCAATGACTCTTCGACCACCTCATCAACGCGGAAGTATTCGTAATTCGAGATGATCTGATCGTCCTCGAACTTTTCTACCAACAGACAACGATCGATCAAATCGTTGATGCTTTGTAAGGTTCGGCGGGCATGCGACATCATGTCGCTTGTGGGCTGCGGTGTGCCGAACACCATGTGCAGCACAGACAGCGAGGTCTTTAGCTCATGCGCCAGCATTTCCATGAATCGGCTCTGTAACTGAGACTTTTGCCGCTCGATCTCGACTTGCTGCGCTGAGGTACGGGCGCGCAACATGGCAAGATTACGCGAAGCCTCATTACGAAGCGCACGAACCTGTAACAAGGTCACCAACACTGCGCCGGTCAGGATGCCGTGGATCAGGTACAGGTGCAGGTTTAGCTCTGGCGCATCGAACAAGCCCAGCGCATGAGAAGTCGCGACCAACAGCACGCTACAAACCAGCAAGTAAAACAGAATCAAGGTCCGCCTTGTGATGGGCGGCTGGGCGTCTTCAGCTGCAGTTTGCCAGGCGGTACAGGAAATCGCCGTCGCCAGCACTAATAAAGGTGACAGGCTGACCAACAAGACGTTGGTGTACATCGCCGGTTGAACTTTACCGAGCCCGATCAGGACCACCACTATCGCGTAGGCGACCGAGGCCAATGTCGGGATTAGTCTCAGCAGCAGCCGTGCCGGCTGGAACTCGCGCAAGAAAAAGTAGTGAAAAATGAAACTGACAAACACGTAACTACAAAAAATTAGGTTGCTGAGCGTGTCGATGGTCATGGCCGACAGCAAATCGCCAAGCAGCACCCGAATGTAGCCGACCAGCGTCATAGCGTAAATGATGGCCATCAGCTGGGTGATGCTGAACATCGCCATCATGGTTTCGCGCCACTGAACCCAGTGCAGCACTGCCCACAAGAAAAACAGCAGCAAAACGCCGAGCATCAGCCCGTACACCATCTCCTGCAGCAGACGCGAATACTGGAACTCGTCCGGCGCCATCACCTGCACATGAATGAAACTGGAACTAGTGGTCGAAAGACGCAGCCAAATCTGGCGTGGCTCGGTCGATGCAGGAATGACAAAGCCGTGGCTAAGTGACTTAATCTCAGCGTCGCGCCACTCAACGTGGTCACCGGCTTTGCGAACCCGGCCTGATGTATCTAGTGGGTCATGCAGCTGAAGATCATCCAGGTAAGTCGGACGTACCCGCACAATCCAGGTGTCACCCTTGCGCGCGCCGGGGTCACCAGCAATGGACAGCTCTAACCATGGGGCAGAAGCGGTGAAGCCTCGGCTGAGGACACCGGTGAAGGGCTTTGCTGTGGCACGCTGTGCATCGGCCAGCGACATCTGGCCGCTGGGATCGTCGACAAAGGCACGCGCAATAATGCGGTCATCAGCCTGAACGAACGACGCAGCACACAGCAACAGCAGCACAGCGAATCGCTGCAGTAATCGCATCTCGGAGGTTTGTTTTTATTGATCTAGAGCGAATTATCGCAGAGAGCGCGCCTAGGCTCAGCCCACCACAATCATCTGCCCAGCCTGACCCGCGCTACCGATCGCACGCTCAGCAGCGAGAAGCAGTAACTCTGCCGATGAGACGGCATCGCTGCATGAGGCAAGACCAATCGCCAGATCGATGCGCTGCTTGCCAGTTGCAGTGGCAAATAGCTCACGCGTGACCGCCGCATGAATCCGACGCGCCGTTTGCATCGCTTTGCCGTCATCCGTTGCGCGCAACACCAGCGCAAACAGCCCATCACTGCGACGGCAAAGCGTATCGGCGCGACGCGCAGTACGCGACAGTGCGCCCGTAAGGTGCCGGTCCAGTAGCTGAATACCTGCGTGGTCTGTCGGTAGCGCCTCGCGCCCGTAGGGGGCGGGCCGAATGATTGCCAAGGATAGTGGTCGCTGCTCTGTTTGATAGTGCAGACATTCCTCGCTCAGCGCGGCCATCAAAGCACCTTGGTTTCCTAAACCAGTCAGGGCATCCACATGCTCCGGCTGGTAGATGTCATTTAACGGTTGTACGTCGCGCACGATGCGATGCCTCTGCTGATCAAGGCGATGGATGATTTGCGCGATATCTCTGCCTTCGAAATTTGCATCGAGTAGTACTTGGCGCAAGATATTGATCACCTGTTCGAAGCTGGAAGCGGAAATATCGTGCGGATGGTGCTGCTGCGCCATCTTGTGCGGATCGAAGCTTGCCGCCGGTCTACCCAGCGTGTAGGCAATCAACTCTGCATGATGCTGAATGAATTTTTCGGTATCGACGTTTTCGAAATAACGTCTAAGCGCGGGGCTGGCAGAAAAACGCTCGTGAAATTGCCGGACAAGACGACGGACGGCGGGCACGCCACCGTATTTGTCGAAAAGTGTAGGCATTGAATGAGACATTCGGACCCGCAAAAAACTATGAAGCCAAGATGGATATTTTATCTATAGTTAATCAATCTTGCTAGTTGGTTGTTTTTACCCGGAGTCGAATTGATATCCTTTTCAAGCGGCATTAAGTTTTTGGCAAATTTGATATCCATCACACAGCCGTTCGCGAAGATCATGAACACTGCGGGAATTGCCATGACTTCTTGAATATCCGTCAGCCGCCATTGGTCAGCCAAGAGATCGCGCCAATCTTTCAGATACGTGCGCTGTGCAAGACCTACAGCTCGGGCAGTAATGAGGTTCGCGCGCTGCAAGACATCGACCTGGACATTTATCCGGGTGAGTTCATCGTTCTGCTCGGACCATCGGGCAGTGGCAAGTCGACCCTACTGAATATCTTGGGCGGGCTCGACCGCCCTTCCTCAGGCAGCGCGCATTTCGCCGACCATGAATTGAACGGCGCTAGCGACGACGATCTCACCCTGTACCGGCGCGAGCATGTCGGCTTTGTGTTTCAGTTCTATAACCTGATGCCCAGCTTGACGGTTCGTGAAAATGTCGAACTAGTGACCGATATCGCCGAACACCCGATGCTGGCCGCCGAGGCGCTGCAGTTGGTCGGGCTGGGCGATCGAATGGATCATTTTCCGTCGCAACTGTCGGGTGGCGAACAGCAACGGGTTGCGATTGCACGTGCCATTGTCAAGCGCCCCGCCGTGCTGCTGTGTGACGAACCCACCGGCGCACTCGACTATCAAACCGGCAAACGCGTGCTGGAGGTGATCGAGCAAATCAATCATGAACTGCATACCACGACGATTGTGATCACGCACAATGCCGCGATCGCGGGCATGGCGGACCGTGTGCTGTATCTGGGCGACGGTCGGCTGCAAAAAATAAGCGTTAACGAGCACAAGCTCAGCCCGAGCGAGTTGTCGTGGTGAGCTCGTGTCCAACATGACCGCGCTCGACCGCAAGTTGTTGCGCGATTTGAGGCGACTGTGGAGCCAGGCGCTGACCTTAGCGTTAGTGGTGGCTGCTGCGGTCGCAGGCTTTATTACCACCTATAGTGCCTACGACTCGCTGCAGTATTCGCGCGACCGGTATTACGCGGTGGGCCAGTTCGCAGATTTATTTGCCGATTTAAAGCGCGCACCAGATCGGGTGATGCAGCAACTGGCACAAGTACCGGGCGTCGCATCGCTCGAGGCCACGGTGGTACGCGATGTGCAAGTCAGTATCCCCGGTGTGAGCGACCCCATCATTGGTAAGTTGATCGGACTCGACCCCAAGCATCCACCACAGATCAATCGGGTGTTTCTGCGCAGCGGGCGCATGATTTCCAGTCAAAGCAGCGGCCCACGCGAGGTATTGATCTCGGAAGCCTTCGCCATCGCGCGCGGGCTACAGCCCGGTGATCATTTATTCGCACTCATCAACGGTAAGCGCGAACGACTTCTCGTTGCGGGTATCGCGCTTTCACCGGAGTTCATCTTCGCAGGCTTTTCTGGCGCACCCGACTTAAAAGGCTATGGGGTGTTCTGGCTGGATAAAAAAGCGCTGGCG
>JBIKUP010000095.1:0-6054 GCA_044347535.1 Burkholderiaceae bacterium | reverse complement strand
GCTGCTATTAGGCGGCATCATGAGCTACGAAAAGCTGGGTCAGGATGAGGACCCACCGTTTACTTTCCGCGCCATGGTGCTGCGCGCGTACTGGCCGGGCGCGAGTTCGGTGCAGATGGCCGAGCAGGTCACCGACAAGTTGGAAAAAACGCTGCAAGAGACGCCGTATGTCGACAAGATTCGCAGCTATTCCAAGCCCGGCGAGACGCTGATTATTCTCGAGTTGCGCGAATCTACCCCGCCGAAAGAGGTGCAGGGGGTTTGGTACCAGGTGCGCAAGAAAATCGGCGATATGCGATACACCATGCCCGGTGGCGTGCAAGGCCCGTTCTTCAATGATGAATTTGGCGACACCTTTGGCTCGATCTTCGCACTGTCCGGCGATGGATTCACTATGGCCGAGGTGAAGCAATACGCCGACTTTGTGCGCCAGCAGTTACTGGCCGTGAAAACTGTCTCTAAGGTCGAGCTGTACGGTGTACAGGATGAAAAAATCTTCATTGAATTCTCGAGTAAGAAGTTCGCGCAGCTTGGCGTACCGTTTGATCTGATTGTTCAGCAGATTAATGCTCAGAACGCCGTGCAGGGCAGTGGTGTGCTGGTAACGCCCTCCGATAACCTGCAGGTTCGGGTCTCGGGTCAAGTGCGATCAACGCAAGAGATTGAGGATATTCCCCTGCGCGTGAATGGTAATAATTTCCGGCTGGGTGATTTTGCGAAGGTGACACGCAGCTACATCGATCCACCGCGCGACAAGATGCGTTTCAATGGCAAGGAGGTGGTCGGGCTTGGCGTGTCGATGGAAAAGGGCGGCGACATTATCGAGCTAGGCCGCTCGCTGGACGCTAAGGCGCAGCAGATTCAAGCCAAGCTACCGGTGGGTATCACGCTTGAGCGCGTGGCTGACCAGCCGCGTGCCGTCAGCCAGTCGGTAAATGAATTCCTGAAAGTCTTGGCAGAAGCCGTGCTGATCGTGCTCGCGGTGAGCTTTATCTCGCTAGGGCTGCACACCAAACCCTGGCGCATCGATATCTACCCTGGGTTGGTGGTGGCGCTCACGATACCGCTGGTGTTGGCAGCCACCTTCTTGACGATGCGTATGTTTGGTATCGATCTGCACAAGATTTCGCTGGGCGCGCTGATTATTGCGCTGGGCTTGCTGGTGGATGACGCCATCATTGCGGTTGAGATGATGGTGCGCAAAATGGAGGAAGGGCTGTCGCGTTTCGATGCCGCGACCTTTGCTTACACCTCCACCGCGATGCCGATGCTGACCGGTACCTTGATTACCGCAGCGGGTTTTCTACCGATTGGTTTTGCGAAATCGGTGGCGGGTGAGTACACCTTCTCGATGTTCTCGGTGAATGTGATCGCGCTACTGATTTCATGGTTGGTGGCGGTGCTATTCACGCCCTACCTGGGTTATGTGCTGCTTAAGGTGAAGCCTGCGGTGAGCGCCGATGGGCATCATGAGTTGTTTGATACGCCTTTTTACACTCGCCTCAAAAGTGTAGTGAATTGGTGCGTAGAGTGGCGCAAGACCACCATTGCGCTGACGCTGGCTGGATTTGCTCTAGGCGTGTTTGGTTTTCGCTTTGTTGAGCAGCAATTCTTTCCAGACTCGAGTCGCCCGGAATTGATGGTCGAGTTGTGGTTGCCGGAAGGTTCTTCTTACGCGGCCACCGAGGCGCAAGCGAAAAAATTTGAACAGTTTGTAATGAAGCAGCCCGGTGTTGAAAGTGTGACGGCCTATGTCGGTACCGGGAGCCCGCGCTTCTACTTGCCGCTGGACCAGATCTTCCCGCAATCGAATGTGGCGCAAATCGTGCTGCTGCCGATTGATAAACAAACCCGCGATACCTTGCGCTTGAAAATCATTGAAGCGTTCAAAACCGATTTCCCCGAGGTGCGGGGCCGGGTGAAGCTGCTACCAAATGGCCCGCCCGTGCCCTATCCGGTACAGTTCAAAGTGGCCGGCCCGGATATGGCTACTGTGCGAGAACTCGCCGATCAGGTGAAGGCGGTGATGCGCAAGAACCCGAATGCCGTCGGCGTTAACGACAACTGGAATGAGTCGGTGAAGGTGCTGCGGATTGATGTTGATCAGGCCAAGCTCCGTGCGCTCGGGCTGACGTCACAGGCGCTGATGCAAGCGGCTAACACGATTTTGTCGGGCACCGCCATCGGGCAGTTCAGAGAGAACGATAGGCTGATCGATATCGTTATTCGGCAACCCGTCGATGAGCGCTCGACCATCTCGGCGCTGAGCAATGTCAGCATCCCAGTCGGTAATGGCCGCGCTGTGCCCTTGGCGCAGCTGGCCACGCCGCGCTTCGTGTGGGAGCCCGGCGTTGTGTGGCGCGAGGGGCGTGACTGGTCGATTACGGTGCAGTCCGATGTGATGGACGGCATTCAAGGGCCGACGGTATCGTCACAGATTGATCCACTGCTCGAGCCCATTCGTGCAACGCTCCCGGCGGGTTACACAGTAAAGCTGGCGGGTGCGATTGCCGACAGTGGCAAGGCGCAGCAAGCGATTGCGGCTAATGTGCCCTTGGTGATTTTCATCGTGTTTACGCTGCTGATGCTGCAGCTGCAAAGCTTCTCGCGTTCCATGCTGGTGTTCCTGACTGGGCCGCTGGGTGTGGCCGGCGCTGCGTTGGCGCTGCTGATGCTGCAGCGGCCATTCGGCTTTGTTGCGCAGCTGGGGGTGATTGCCTTGTTTGGGATGATCATCCGCAATTCGGTGATTCTGATCGACCAAATCGAGCAGGACATCGCCGCAGGCATTCCGGCCTGGGATGCGATTGTTGGCTCGGCGGTCCGGCGTTTCCGGCCGATCTCGCTGACCGCCGCGACCGCGGTGCTGGCCATGATTCCGTTGTCGAGGTCGGTGTTCTGGGGCCCCATGGCGGTGGCGATTATGGGCGGTTTGGTGGTGGCGACCCTGCTGACCATGCTTTTTCTGCCGGCGCTGTACGCGGCATGGTTCAGGGTGAGACGGATTTAAAGTAAAATCTAGGGCTGAAGTCAAACAGCCACTACCATGGCGACGCAGGGCGACCGCTTTGACGCAGGTCGCCCTTTGCATTTCTTAAAACGGACTGGCAAGCCCACTGGCCCCGGTTCGTTGCTGCGAGGATGGCGAAATTGGTAGACGCACCAGGTTTAGGTCCTGACGCCAGCAATGGTGTGGGGGTTCGAGTCCCCCTCCTCGCACCAGACAACTTGTTTAACCTTTTTGGACGATGCACATGGCAACTGCTGTTGAAACCCTGGAAAAACTCGAGCGCCGCATTACCCTGACCGTGCCGCTGGCCGAGGTCAATGAGGAGGTCGAGAAGCGCCTCAAGGTGCGCGCACGTTCTGCCAAATTCCCTGGCTTCCGGGCGGGCAAGGCCCCGCTGAAGATGGTGGCGGCGCAGTTTGGTGCCATGGTCGAGAGCGAGGTGCTGAACGACAAAGTAGGCCGCGCTTTCGGAACAGTCACTGCTGAAAATAATCTGCGCGTGGCGGGTTTCCCGCGCATCGAGCCGAAAGCTGATGAGCAGGTTGATGGCGCGCTGGTGTTTCATGCAACCTTCGAGGTCTACCCCGAGGTGAAATTGGGCGACTTGTCAGGCATTGAGGTGGAGAAGAGCGTAGCGCAAGTATCGGATGCCGAGATCGATAAAACCATCGACATTCTGCGCCGCCAACGCGTGCACTATCACACCAAAGGTGAAGCCGGTGAGCATGGTGACGGTGGTCCTGACGCCTCCGCACAAAATGGCGACCGCGTAACCATTGATTTCGTGGGCAGAATTGATGGCGTGGAGTTCAGCGGCGGCAAGGGCGAGAACTTTCCCTTCCTGCTGGGCGAAGGGCAGATGCTGAAAGAATTCGAAGAGGCCGTCGTTGGCCTGAAGCAGGGTGATTCTAAGACCTTCCCGCTCACCTTCCCGGAGGATTACCACGGCAAGGAAGTGGCCGGTAAGACAGCAGAATTCACCATCACGCTGAAGAAAGTCGAGTGGGCTCATATGCCTGAGATTGATGGCCATTTCGCGGAAAGCCTTGGCGTGCCCGGTGGTGATCTGCAAAAAATGCGTGACGATATTCGCGCCAACCTCGAGCGCGAGGTCGGTAGCCGGGTCAAAGCAAAAACCAAAACCAGCGTGCTCGATGCCTTGGCCAAGGTCGCTGAGCTGGACGTCCCGAAGGCATTGCTGGAGCAAGATTCCGAGCGACTCGCCGAGTTTATGCGTCAAGACATGCGCCAGCGCGGCATGCAAGTAGCTGATCTGCCAATCTCGCCGGATATGTTTGCCGATCAAGCCGATCGTCGTGTGCGCATCGGCCTGATCATGTCAGAGCTGGTGAAGGCCAACACCCTGCAAGCGACTGGCGAGCAAGTGCGCGCATGGATTGAAGACTTTGCCAAAGCCTATGAAAATCCGGATCAGGTCGTGAAGCACTATCTGAGCGACCGCAACCGTCTGGCGGATGTCGAGGCGATGGTGGTCGAAGAGAATGTCGTTAACTACGTGCTGTCGAAGGCGAAGGTCACTGAGAAACAGGTCCCGTTTGATGAACTGATGAACGGCTGATCGAACAACCTCCCATTACAGGAAACACCATGACAGATTTTCATCGCAAGTCCGCCCTCGATACTGACATGCTCGGCATGGTGCCGATGGTGATCGAGCAGAGCGGCCGCGGCGAGCGTGCCTACGATATCTACTCGCGCTTGTTGAAAGAGCGGGTGATTTTTCTGGTTGGGCCTGTGAATGATCACACCGCCAATCTGGTGGTGGCCCAGCTGCTGTTCCTTGAGAGCGAGAACCCGGACAAAGATATTTCTTTGTACATTAACTCGCCCGGAGGCTCAGTCTCAGCTGGTTTGGCGATCTACGACACCATGCAGTTCATCAAGCCCGATGTGTCGACGCTGTGCACCGGTCTGGCCGCTTCGATGGGTGCCTTTCTGTTGGCTGCTGGTGCCAAAGACAAGCGTTTCTCGCTCCCGAACTCCCGCATCATGATTCACCAGCCTCTGGGTGGTGCTTCTGGTCAGGCAGCCGACATCGAGATTCAGGCGCGCGAGATTCTCTACCTGCGCGAGCGGCTGAACGCGATCTTGGCGGAAAAAACCGGCCAGAGCATCGATCAAATCGCCAAAGACACCGACCGCGACAACTTCATGTCGGCTGACCAGGCGGTTGAATACGGCATGATCGACAAAGTGCTGACCCACCGTAGCTGACGGCGACCTACCGGTCAACGACCGGTATTTTTCTAAATAGACAACATTGGTATTTCGACGAGGAACTTGTCTTCGTAGGTCGATGGCAAGGCGGCAACACCGCTAGCGGCCTAACCGAGACAGGTTCTAACCTGAGTAGTACTCAGGTTACCCCTGATCGGGGTGACGGAATCCACTTTCACAGGTAAGATCCTCGCATATTCACGGTATTAGACAGCCATGTCCGAGAAGAAGTCATCCAGCGGCGAGAAGTTGCTCTATTGCTCATTTTGCGGCAAGAGCCAGCACGAGGTCAAAAAACTGATCGCCGGTCCGTCGGTGTTCATTTGCGACGAGTGCATCGATCTTTGCAATGACATCATCCGTGACGAGGCTTCAGCGGTTGAGACCGTCACACCGAAATCCGACCTGCCCACGCCGCAAGAGATTTGCGATCTGCTCGGTCAATACGTGATTGGGCAAGAAGCTGCCAAGCGCACACTGTCGGTCGCGGTTTACAACCACTACAAGCGTCTGCGTCACCTTGGCAAGAAAGATGAAGTCGAACTGGCCAAGAGCAATATTCTGCTGATCGGCCCAACCGGTTCGGGCAAGACACTGTTGGCGCAGACACTCGCGCGCATGTTGAACGTGCCGTTTGTGATTGCGGATGCGACCACATTGACTGAAGCTGGTTACGTCGGCGAAGACGTCGAAAACATCATCCAGAAGCTGCTGCAAAACTGTAACTACGAGGTTGAGAAAGCGCAAAAGGGCATTGTCTACATCGACGAGATCGACAAGATTTCGCGTAAGTCAGATAATCCCTC
>JBIKUP010000216.1:0-3664 GCA_044347535.1 Burkholderiaceae bacterium | reverse complement strand
TGCTCAAGCTGATTGAAGGCACCATGGCATCGGTGCCTCCACAGGGCGGTCGCAAGCACCCAAATCAAGATTTCGTGCAGATCGACACCACCAACATTCTGTTTATCTGTGGTGGTGCATTCGACGGTTTAGCAAAGATTATTTCCGATCGGTCCGAGAAGAGCAGCATCGGTTTCTCGGCGACCGTCAAGAGCAAGACCGGCGGCGCTGACAGCCAGAAGATGCAGGATGTCGAGCCAGAAGACCTCATCAAGTTCGGCTTGATCCCTGAGTTGGTGGGTCGCTTGCCGGTGGTCGCGACGCTGGCAGAATTGACCGAGGAAGCCCTCATACAGATTCTGGTCGAGCCTAAGAATGCCCTGATCAAGCAATACAGCAAGCTGCTTGAGATGGAAGGCGCCGAGCTTGAAGTCCGCCCGGCTGCGTTGCATGCGATTGCCAAGAAGGCGCTGGCGCGCAAAACCGGTGCTCGTGGCCTTCGTTCGATTGTCGAACACTCGCTCACGGATGTGATGTTCGAGCTGCCGAATGAACAAAACGTCGCCAAGGTCGTCATCGACGAGAACACCATCACCAATGGCGCCAAGCCACTCTTGATCTACCACGAGCAGCCCAAGGTGTCCGGCGCCAAATAAGTGCCGAATTCCCTGACAAACTCGCAATTTCTTGCTGAAAAACAGCGATTCAGCAACGATTTCTGAACAAACGCAGTACAATCAAATCCAAAGTAAGGGCTTCCACTGAAAAGCCACCGGGAAAACCCTCTCGAGTGGCTTTTTTCGTTCTTTTTCCCCGAAAAGGCGTCATGAAATGCCAGTTTCAGCCGATTCTCCCTGAAGAAAGCAGGCTAAACGCAGGTTTTCAGGTGCCTCGGAGTAGGATTAGGTCCTTACCGTTGCGCATAGGCCTTGCTTTTCCGGTCTTTGCGCCAACATGCAGCAGAGTATTCACTTAAAGGCGCATCATGACGATCACAGATCTCACCACCGAACCCACCCAGTTGCCTTTGCTTCCCTTGCGTGATGTCGTGGTCTTCCCGCACATGGTGATCCCCTTGTTCGTTGGCCGCCCGAAGTCGATCAAGGCGCTCGAGGCTGCGATGGAGCAGGGCAAGAGCATCATGCTAGCCGCTCAGAAGGCGGCGACCAAGGATGAGCCATCGGCTGATGATATTTACGAGATCGGCTGCATCGCGAATATTTTGCAGATGCTGAAACTGCCCGACGGCACCGTGAAGGTACTGGTCGAGGGTGCTCAGCGCGCACGGATTCACCATATCAGCGAGACTGAGACCCACTTCATGGCTGAACTGTCGCCAGTTGAGTCTGAGTCTGGTGACGATGCTGAGGTCGAGGCTATGCGGCGCGCGATCGTTCAGCAGTTCGACCAATATGTAAAGCTGAACAAGAAGATTCCCCCTGAGATTCTGACCTCGTTGGCAGGTATTGATGATGCTGGCCGTTTGGCCGACACGATCGCTGCTCACTTGCCGCTGAAGCTGGAGCAGAAGCAAAAGATCCTTGAAATCTTCAATGTCGCCAAGCGCCACGAGCATTTGCTCGGCCAGCTGGAGGCTGAACTGGATATTCTGCAAGTCGAGAAGCGCATTCGTGGTCGCGTTAAGCGCCAGATGGAGAAATCCCAACGCGAGTACTACCTGAACGAACAAGTCAAGGCGATACAGAAAGAACTCGGCGAGGGAGAAGAGGGCGCCGATCTGGAAGAACTCGACAAGAAAATTATCGCCGCCAAGATGCCGAAAGAGGCGCGCGAAAAAGCGCAAAACGAGCTGAAGAAACTGAAGCTGATGTCACCGATGTCAGCCGAGGCGACCGTAGTACGTAACTACATCGACACCCTGATTGGTCTGCCATGGCGCAAGAAGTCCAAGGTCAATAACGACCTGGCGCACGCCGAGAAGGTGCTGGAAGATGACCACTACGGTCTCGACAAGATCAAAGAACGTATTCTCGAGTACCTCGCGGTTCAGCAGCGCGTTGAGAAGGTAAAGGCGCCGATTTTGTGTTTCGTCGGCCCGCCGGGCGTGGGCAAGACCTCGCTGGGTCAGTCGATTGCTCGCGCGACCAATCGCAAGTTTGTGCGCATGGCACTCGGTGGTGTGCGTGATGAAGCCGAGATTCGCGGCCATCGTCGTACCTACATTGGCTCTATGCCGGGCAAGATTTTGCAGAGCCTGACCAAGTCGGGGGTGCGTAACCCATTGTTCCTGCTCGATGAAATCGATAAGCTTGGCCAAGATTTTCGTGGTGATCCATCGTCGGCTTTGCTGGAGGTATTAGACCCCGAGCAGAACCACACCTTTAGCGATCATTATGTCGAGGTTGATTTCGACCTGTCCGACGTGATGTTTGTAGCGACATCTAACAGTTTCAATATTCCACCCGCCTTGCTGGATCGTATGGAGGTGATTCGTCTTGCCGGTTATACCGAAGACGAAAAGCTGAATATTGCCAAGCGCTATTTGTTGCCAAAGCAGGTTAAGAATAATGGCTTGAAAGAAAACGAGATCGTCATCGCCGAGCCGGCCATTCGCGACATCATTCGCTACTACACGCGCGAAGCGGGTGTGCGCTCGCTCGATCGCGAGATCTCGAAAATCTGCCGCAAGGTAGTGAAGATGTTGCTGCTCAAAGGCGGCGAAAAGAAAGTTTCGGTCAGCAGCCGCAACCTCGACAAATTCCTTGGTGTACGTCGCTATGATTTTGGCGTCGCCGAGAAAGAGAACCAAATCGGACAAGTGGTTGGTTTGGCGTGGACCGAGGTTGGCGGTGATCTGTTGACCATCGAGGCGATGACTATGCCGGGTAAGGGCAACACGATTCGTACCGGTACGCTCGGCGATGTGATGAAAGAATCCATCGAAGCCGCGCGTACAGTGGTTCGTAGCCGCGCGCGCATCTTGGGTATCCCTAATGATGTCTTCGATAAAACAGACATCCACATCCACGTGCCAGAGGGTGCAACGCCGAAAGACGGTCCCTCGGCGGGTATTGCAATGACCACCGCGCTAGTATCGGTGTTCACGGGTATACCTGTGCGTGCGGATGTTGCGATGACCGGTGAGATCACTCTGCGGGGTGAAGTGCTGCCCATCGGTGGTTTGAAAGAAAAATTGTTGGCTGCGATGCGTGGTGGTATCAAGACGGTATTGATACCTGAACAAAACGTGAAAGATCTCGCCGAAATTCCGGCCAACGTAAAAAATGCTTTAGAGATTGTGTCGGTGCGTTGGATCGATAAGGTGCTTGACGTTGCACTTGAGCGTAAACCAGTGCCGATTGCAGAGGAAGAAACTAGCGCAGAAACTGCAACGGCATCCGCCGAGAAGCAAGTAGAACCACGCGTGGTGAAGCATTAGAAATCACTCGTGCTTACCACAGAAAAGCGCTCTTCGGAGCGCTTTTTTTATGGGTTGTTAAGAGATTTTTTTGCAATTGTGCACAAGAGATGCTCATCCTGATAACGAAACGGATGCATCTCTGACAGTCTCTGGCAAATTCCTTGACACTCGCGTGTGCTGCCGAGTTTAATAGTCCCTCGCTGCGGCTATGCGACGCCGCCTGCGGTAGAGCGGTTGTCACAAACCGTTTGTCTTCGGAAGAACAATCTCAACTATATGCCTGAGGGGAATTCAGTGAACAAA
>JBIKUP010000361.1:0-2509 GCA_044347535.1 Burkholderiaceae bacterium | reverse complement strand
TCTGGCCGTCATGGTTCTGCCACTCGGTGATCAAGGCAACCACCGGATGCGCAGTAGCGGCATCGAATTCGGTTGAGTTCGCCCCTTTAAGGCCAGCGACATCACGCGCGTATTCAATCAACGCCACCTGCATACCGAGGCAAATGCCAAGGTAAGGTATTTTGTGCTCGCGGGCATAGCGCACGGTGGAGATTTTTCCCTCGACACCGCGTTTACCGAAACCGCCGGGCACCAAGATGGCATCAAACTTCGCCAGACTGGCAACGCCATTGGCTTCAATCTCTTCCGAATCGACGTACTCGATCTTCACACGCGATTCAGTGTGTATACCCGCGTGACGCAAGGCCTCGGTGAGTGATTTGTACGACTCGGTCAGATCGACATACTTGCCGACCATGGCGATGCTGACTTCGTGCTTGGGATTTTCGAGCGCAGTGATCAGCCGTGACCACATCGACAAATCTGCACCTTGGGGCTTGAGATCAAGCTTTTCGCAAATAATGCGATCAAGCCCCTGATCGTGCAGCATCTGCGGGATTTTGTAGATGGTGTCAGCATCCCACACGGAGATCACCGCATCCTGCTGCATATTGGAGAACAACGAGATTTTCGCGCGCTCGTCATCAGGAATCGGGCGATCAGCACGGCACAACAGCGCATCGGGCGAGATACCAATCTCGCGCAGTTTCTGCACACTATGTTGGGTGGGTTTGGTTTTGAGTTCGCCCGCGTAAGGCAAATAAGGCACCAGCGTCAGGTGTACAAAGGCTGAACTGCTGCGACCCAAGCGCAGCGAGAGTTGACGCGCTGCTTCCAGAAACGGTAAAGACTCGATATCACCGACGGTGCCGCCGATTTCAACGATGGCGACATCATAGCCCTCGGCACCGCGATGAATAAACTCCTGAATCTCGTTGGTGATATGGGGAATCACCTGCACGGTTTTGCCCAAGTATTCACCACGACGTTCTTTGCGGATCACCGACTCGTAAATCTGACCGGTGGTGAAGTTATTCACCTTCTTCATACGCGCGCTGATAAAACGCTCGTAGTGACCCAGATCGAGATCAGTTTCGGCACCATCATCGGTGACGAATACCTCGCCGTGCTGGAACGGGCTCATCGTTCCGGGGTCAACGTTGATATAGGGGTCTAGCTTGAGGAGTGTGACCTTGAGGCCACGGGATTCGAGGATGGCAGCCAGCGACGCCGCTGCAATCCCCTTGCCTAGCGAGGACACAACACCGCCAGTGACGAATACAAACTTGGTCATTGCACGATGTGCCAAATGGCACTTGCGGGAAATAGGAATTATACCGCAAAGAATGTGGGCGACGAGCCTACTCGGGCCCCTTCGCCATCGTATTGACCGATTGATCACAGCGCTGGGTTGACCAGTAGCGCGGTGTTTCACAGGCCTGCTTCAGCTTGATGCCCGCGTGATCGATGTGGACGCTGACCGCTCCGCTGCGGTCGCTTCGCAGCACCGCGATGCCCCGCTCGTGGTAACGCTCCAGCACCGACGGCTTCGGGTGACGGTAACGGTTGCGGTAACCCACCTGAAACACAGCCATTTTGGGTGCAACCGCGTCCAGAAATTGCGGCGTGGAGGAAGTGCCGCTGCCATGATGCGGCGCCAGCAAAACATCGGCGCGGAGCTGCTCGGCCGCACGCTGCAGCAGCGCGCGCTCCTGCGGTGCCTCGATGTCACCGGTCAGCAGCACGGCGTGCTCACCGAAGCTGATTTTCAGGGTACAGCTGCGTGCATTGGGTTTGCTGACCTCGCGATCGCTCACTAGGGGATGCAAAAACTCGAATTGCACACCGTCGCGTGCCCAACGCTGCCCCGCCACGCAATCCACATGCCGCGTATCACGCAGTGCATGGCCAAGCGGTAGCGAAGAAGCAACCCAGCCGATCTCCAACGCGTTCATCAAACTGCGCGCCCCACCCGAATGGTCCATATCGCTATGCGAAATTACCATCGCGTCGAGCCTGTCGATGCCTCTGGCCCGCAAATACGGCAGGATCACCCGGCTGCCGCCATCCGCCGCCGCAGAGTACGCAGGGCCGGTGTCGTACAGCAGCCGAAAACTCGGTGTCTCGATCAATAAGGCATTGCCTTGTCCAATGTCGAATGCGGTCACCCGAAATCCCCGGTTGGGAGCGCTGGGCAGCGCCATCACCAAGGGCAACCACGCCAACAGCCCCGCCCAACGCAACGGCCAGCCACGCGGCGTGAGCAACCACAACGTGCCGGCCATCGCCAACAGGGTCTCCAACAAACCGGGCTTGGGTGCCGGCCACACCGCCAGCGGCAGCGCGGCCAGCCATTCCAGCCCCTGTGACAGCAGCGCCAAAGTGGCGTGCGCCAGTTGCAATACCCAAACGCATAGCGGCGCTGGCAACACCACGCCGAAAAGCGCCAGCGGCGTGACCACGGCACTGATCACGGGTATTGCCACCGCATTGGCGAGCGGGCTGATGAGTGACACCTGCGCAAACAGCA
>JBIKUP010000360.1:0-2514 GCA_044347535.1 Burkholderiaceae bacterium | reverse complement strand
AGTAGTAGTGCAGATGATTGCGAATTAGCGGGGTGATGTCTTGTATGCCCTCTTCACCGCCGGTGTACTCCCAAAAGATCAGCATCAGGCGCTGCATGATCACTGCCGCAGAGAGCATCGCCAACGCAAAATAAGGGCCGCGTAGTCGCAGCGTAGGAAAGCCCAGCAGCAGGGCAAACGCCGTCGATAGAACCATCGCAATCGGCAGGCTCCACCAGGGGCCCCAGCCCATCTGTACGTTCATAAAACCAGCGGCATAGGCACCAACACCGATGAACAAGGCGTGCCCGAAATTCTCGCGCCCTGTCAGGCCGCACATAAAATCCCAGCTCACTGCCCAGATGCCGTAAATCGCAGCAACGGTCAACACACCAATCAGGTAATTACCGGGAAACAGCACAGGCACCAGCGCGAGTACGCCCAGTGCCGCTGTGCCAGCTATGGCAGAAGAACGATCAAGTTGATGTAGTGTGCGCATCGCTCTAACCCTAGAATGCGGCGCGCTTGCCGAAGATGCCGGCTGGCCTGAACACTAGCATCAGCAGCGTAGCTAGTACCGAGACAATCTCGGTCCAGCTACTAGAGATCGTGTAAGCCACGATTGTCTCTGCATACCCCAACATCATGGCGGCGACGATACTGCCAGGAATACTACCGAGCCCACCGACAATCACAATGGCGAAAGCTTTCATGATCGGTAGCAGATGCATAGTGGGTTGTACCGACAAGAACGGGCCGGCCAATACACCCGCTAACGCCGCCAGCGCTGCCGATATCGCCATCACCAAAGAAAAAATACGATCACTCGGAATACCCATGTACTTGGCGGCCTCGGCATCCTGTGAGATCGCGAGGATTGCGCTACCGAGCCGGGTGCGTTGTATGAACAAATACAAGGCGCCGATAGCCACTACCGCCACCGCTACCGTCAACAAGCGCTGCCCGGCGATATCAATGCCACCAATAGTGACCTTGGACTGAATGAAGGCGGGTACGTTGCGGTACTCGGACCCAAAGATCAGGAACAAGGCCTGCTCAATAACAAGCGAGATCGCGAGTGTGATCATCAACACGCCTAGCTGTGAGTGGCGTAGTGGACGAATGAAGATTTTTTCGATGACGACACCGAACAGCGCAACCAAGGCAATCGCCATCAGCGCGGCGGGCAGTAAAGGCCAGCCCAAGATGGCAGTGGCCACATAAGTACCGTACGCCCCCAGCGCATAGAACGAACCATGCGCAAGGTTAAGCACCCTTGCGACACCGAAGATAAGGGTGAAGCCGACCGCCAGCATCGCGTAGATAGCGCTGCTAACGGCGCCATGGATGAGAATCTCCATGGTGTGGGATTATTTTTTCATCCAGGGTGGCAGGATGAAATCGCCATTGCGTAGCTCTTTCGGGTAGATGACTGCACGCTCGCCCTTTTCTTGCCACTGCACGAACAGCAGGTTGTACTTACCCTTGCCGGTTTGAAGATCATGCTGCTCATCGAAACTAATCTCACCGGCGATACCCTCGTGGCGAGTTTTTTCTAGCTCTTTGATGATCTTGTCGGTATCAAAGCTGCCGGCACGTTTGACCGCATCCGCATATAACAACACTGCATCATAGGCAAAGAACGCAGTAAACACCGGATAGTTAGGTGACTGCTTCTTGAACTCATCGAAGAATGGAATGGTCTTTTTTGTGAGTGGCGTGCGCACCGCAAAATTCACCGTCACCTGCGAGATGGATTTACCACCGATGCGCTTGAAGAAATCGCCATCCATGCTTTTGACATCAACACCACCATACGGCACCGGCACCTGCGCATCGTGCCACTGCTTGGCGAGAATGTCGGAAGAGCCATGCGAGACAATCACAATCATGTACTGGGCGCCGCTAGCTTTTACCTTCGCCAGCAGCGGCGAGAAGTCTGACGTCTGCGTATCGAATAACTCCGTCAGCTTAACCTCGGCACCTACTTCTTTAGCGCCCTTGGAAAGCAGTGGCACCAAATCCTGCACCCACTTGGCGTTCTCGCCGATGATCGCGATGTTCTTGTAACCCAGCTCGCCGATGACGAAATTGGAGACGTAGTCCACCAATGCGCGCGCCTGATGCGCAGAGTTGATCGGCCCCACTCGAAACACATACTTGTAATTATCGTAGTCGGTCTTAACCTTGTTCGTCACGCTCGGTGAAGCCGCACCCACACCAAGGTAGATGGTTTTTGCAGCCGAGATATGTGGCATTTGCGCCAGCGTGACGCCGCTGGTGTAGCCACCGATCAGAACATCGACTTTTTCATTGGCGAGGAGCTTACGAATCGCGCTAATGCCGGTTTCCGGGTTCTCGGTTTCATCCGCAACGACGAACTCCACCTTGCGACCGAGGATGCCGCCTTTCTTATTGACCTCGTCGACGGCCATTTTGATGGCGGTGATGGTGTCACGACCTACCTGCAACTGCATCGCAGTAGGTACACCAATGCGTACTGGCTTATTGTTGTCTTGCGCCAGTGCTGCGGGC
>JBIKUP010000359.1:0-2529 GCA_044347535.1 Burkholderiaceae bacterium | reverse complement strand
TTCTACTATCTTCATAAATGACACAGCTCGTTTCTGAATTTTCTTCTCGTGAGAAGACAGGGCTTTTGTATCGAAATCGCTCGTCTTATCTGCAATGGGTCTCATTCTTCGCTTCCTATGGGTTTGTTGGATTTACAGGCATGCACCTTCAAGGTCAGTAAATGAGTATCTGAATTGGTTCCGCTTCCAGAGCCATCGTGAAGGCACGCGCGGCGAACCGATGAGTGCGAAGATTGCGGGTCTCGCTTACGGTGAATATGGTTGTGGTGTTGCGGCGTGTTTCAATGTGCCTGGCAAAGTGGGATGCCAGCTTGCCTGAAAGAAAGCCCACCGAATATCAAGGCGAGCTTTTACAAAGGCGGATTCTCAGAGTTTTTCCTGACCTGGCAGGTGAATGAATTGTCGTCGCTGACTATTGACTGCGAAGTGGGTCAGGTGGTCACCACCGATACCTGCAGGGTACCGGTGACGGTGAAGCCGAGAGGGTGTTGTGGAGGCGGACTTCGGCGTGCTGGGTTAAGTGCGTTGCCGCATTAACTGAATCTATGGATGCCGGCGCAGGCCGGGATCCACTCGATCTTACAAATTAATTAGCCCGCGCAAAGCTGCGGGCGAGCCCTTGCCACATCTTGGCGTGTAGTGCTGCACTCGCGAGCCAGCCATTGGTGGGTGTATTGAACGAAGCAGCCGTACGTGGTGACGCCGCCGACGCCTCGCGCGCTTCAAGCTCAGCGATGCGCGTGTGGGCTTCGATCAGCGCCTCATTCAACAGCAAGCAGCGCTGCACGGTCAGATAGGGTGCGTCGGGCTGCTGCGAAAAAGCGGCAGCAATTGCTTCGGCCGCTTGCGGGTCTTTATCGACATAGCCGACGTGGGTCAGTTGCACCAAAAATTCGTCGAGTTGCTGTTTCTCTTGCGGGGTCATACCGGCTCCTTGGCCACCATACATGACCGCTTTATAGGGTATTACTGCCGCCAAAAACACCAGCGAAACGATCAGTAACAATTCAGTGCAGTTATCAGAAGAATAATGAAGCAACTGAGGTGTATAGCGGTATACCGACCAGCAGATTGATTGGGAAGGTAATGCCGATCGGCAGCGCCAGGTAAACCGCGGGGTTTGCTTCCGGAATGGCATAGCGCAGGACGGCGGGCACCACGATGTACGAAGCACTGGCCGACAGCACCATCAGCAGCGCGGTGTCGCCCAAGGGTAGTCCAAGGCCAAGTGCTAACAGCAGGGCGAGCGCGGCGTGCACGAATGGTGAGACGGCGGCGTATAGCACCAGCACTGGCGCTTTGCCCTTGATGTCCGGCAGGCTTTTTGCCACTGATAAGCCCATATCGAGCAGAAAGAAAGCCAGCATGCCCTTGAAGAGATCGGCCGAGAAGGGCTTCATCATGGCCTTGCCGGCGTCCCCGCTAATGAAGCCAATCGCGAGCGAGGCCAGTAGCAGCAGATGGGTGCCGTTGGTCAGGGATTCATGCAAGATCGCCTTGATGGAGGTGCCGTGACCCTCATCGGTCACTACCAACGAGCCCGATGCGGTCACCCGCACGCCTTGCGCGCCTGCCGCATGCTGTCGGCGTAAAACATTAGCCAAAACCACTGCCACGATGATGGCCGGCGACTCCATCAGCACCATCGCCACCGCCATCTGCCCACCCACCGGGATTTGCTGCGACTCGACGTACTGCATCGCGGTGACGAAGGTCACCGCACTGACCGAGCCATAGGAGGCAGCAACTGCAGCCGCGTCAAACGGCGGCACGAAACGACGCAATAAAGAGTAGCCAATGACCGGCACGATAAACGCCATCAGCACCGCAGCGAACAGGCTCGCCATGATGCTGGCAGTAAGCCCTGACTCCGATAGCGCGAAGCCACCCTTCAACCCCAGCGCCATCAACAGGTAGAGCGACAGGAATTTCGCCATTTGCGGCGGCACCTCGAGATTGGAACGCAGCAGTCCGGCCAGCAGGCCGAAGGCGAAAAACAGAATCGCGGGGTCAAGCAGGTTTTGCACAAGGAGCTCCTAAAAAATTTGCGCAATAGTAATTTCATCATCCGATCAAGTAAAATCGATTTTTAAATGGTTTGCATCAGGAAAACTCTATGAACTTGACTTTCCGGCAATTACGCTTGTTCCTGGCGCTGGCCGATACCGGCAGCGTCAGCGCGGCAGCCCGCGCCCTGCATGTGACCCAGCCGACCGCATCCATGCAGCTGAAAGAGATCACCCAATCGATCGGCATGCCGGTCTATGAAGTGGTGGGTAAGCGGGTTTTTCTGACTGAAGCGGGCCGGGAATTGGCGGAGACCGCGCGTGCCATCGCCGGTGAATGGGAGGCCTTGCGACAGAAGTTCGACGCCATGCGTGGCCTTACACGTGGCCGACTACGGGTCGCGTTGGTGAACACTGCGCAGTACTTCATGCCGAGGCTACTCGGCGGATTTTGTCAGCAACACCCGGAAATCGATATCTCCTTGCAGGTGTTAAACCGCGATGGCGTGGTGGCACGACTGCG
>JBIKUP010000358.1:0-2535 GCA_044347535.1 Burkholderiaceae bacterium | reverse complement strand
CCTGGTAGACGACCTCACCGGTTCAAAACTCGGTCGCGCGAAGTCAGGTACTTTCCGTACCGCTGATGTGGTGGGTCTGGATACCTTGGGTCATGTGATTCGTACCATGACCGACAAGTTACCCGAAGACCCGTTTCATTCGCTTTATCAACCGCCCGCTGCGCTCGCCAAACTGATTGCCGATGGCCAGCTCGGGCAAAAAACCGGCGCCGGTTTTTTCAAAAAAGCAGGGAAAGATATCCTGCGTTACGACGCCACCAGCAATACCTATGTGCCTTCCGGTGCGAAGGCAGATGAGCTGATCGTTCGTATTTTGAAAGAGAAAGATCCTGCCAAGCGCATGAAAGCGCTGCATGACTCGACGCATCCGCAAGCTCAATTTCTCTGGGCGATTTTTCGTGACAGCTTTCATTACATCGCGGTTCATCTCGATTCGATTGCCGACAATGCGCGCGATGTCGATTTCGCGCTGCGCTGGGGCTTCGGCTGGCAGCAAGGGCCATTCGAATTATGGCAGTCCGCAGGTTGGCAGCAAGTCGCGCAATGGGTGAAGGAAGATATCGACGCTGGCCATGCGCTCTCGAGTGCGCCGCTGCCCGATTGGGTATTTGATGGTCGCGATGGCGTGCATTCCGCAGCCGGCTCTTGGTCGGCGGTGCGCAAAGCCTACATGCCACGCGCTGACTTGCCGGTGTATGCGCGGCAGTTATTCCGTGCGCCATTGGTGGGATCGAACACGCCGCATGGGCGCTGCGCTGGCACTACGGTGCATGAAGATGATGCCGTGCGGCTTTGGCACCAGAACGATGGCGTACTGATTTTCTCAACAAAAACTAAGCTACATGTGCTGGGCCCTGATGTCATCGCCGGCTTAGAGCGGGCAATTGCTGAAGCAGAGCAGAACTATCGCGCACTGGTGATCTGGCATGCTGATTCTGCCGAGGGTGGCGCCTTCTCTGCGGGCGCTGATCTGCAGTCCATGCTGCCGCTCTTCATGTCGGGTGGCGCGAAAGCCATCGAGCCTTTCGTCGCACGTTTTCAAAACGCGATGATGCGCGTGAAATATGCCAATGTGCCGGTAGTCGCCGCTGTCGGTGGTTTAGCACTGGGTGGCGGATGCGAGCTCATGATGCATGCAAGTCGACGTGTCGTGTTGCTCGAGTCGTATACCGGCTTGGTGGAAGTGGGTGTTGGTCTGGTGCCCGCAGGCGGTGGCTTGAAAGAGATTGCCCTGCGCTCTGCGCGTGAAGCGAAAGGCAATGACATTTTGCAGTTCTTGAAGCAGCGTTACATGAATGCAGCGACAGCCGCAGTGTCGAAATCTGCGCTGGAAGCGAAGAAGATGGGCTACCTGTCGAAAGGCGATGTGATCGTGCTGCATCCGCATGAGTTGCTGCATGTCGCGACTACGCAGGCGCTTGCCTTGGCGGATGCAGGCTACCGTCCGCCACTGGCCTCCTTGATTCCTGTGACAGGGCGTTACGGTAGTGCGACGATCAAGGCGCAATTAGTGAATATGCGCGATGGCAGCTTCATCTCGGAACATGATATGCATATTGGAACGTTGATTGCTGAAGTCGTGAGTGGTGGTGATATCGAGCCCGGTAGTCGCGTTTCCGAGCAGTGGCTGCTGGATCGCGAGCGTGCCGCGTTTATTTCGCTATTGGCGCACCCGAAAACGCAGGAGCGCATTATGGGCATGCTGCAGACCGGCAAGCCGGTGAGGAACTAAGGATTCACTATGAGCAAACAACTACAAGACGCCTACATCGTCTCCGCTATTCGCACCCCGATTGGTAAAGCGCCGCGAGGTGTGTTCCGCCACACGCGGCCAGATGATCTTTTAGTTCACACGCTGAAAGCTGCGCTGGCGCAGGTGCCCACACTGGACCCCGTGACTATTGAAGATGCGATCGTCGGCTGCGCCTTCCCAGAAGCAGAGCAAGGTTTGAATGTCGCGCGCATGGCAGTGCTGCTCGCTGGCCTACCGAAAACCGTGGGTGGCGTCACCGTCAACCGCTATTGCGCTTCTGGTTTGACGGCCATCGCCATGGCAGCTGATCGTATTCGTACCGGCGAGGCGGATGTGATGATTGCCGCTGGTGTTGAGTCGATGTCGGTAGTGCCGCTGATGGGCTATCACCCCTCATTCAATGCAGGCATCTTCCGCGATGAAAATATTGGCATGGCCTATGGTATGGGCCTGACGGCAGAGAAAGTCGCGCAACAATGGAAGATTACCCGCGAAGCACAAGATGCATTCGCAGTTGAGTCGCATCGTCGTGCAGTGGCTGCGATTGAAAATGGCGAGCGTGTTGAAGAGATTACACCCGTCGAGATTGTCGAGAAATTTCCCAATCTTGCTACCGGTGAGATTGATATCAAAACCCGTACCATCACTCAAGACGAAGGCATACGGGCTGATACGACGATGGAAGGTCTGGCGAAGTTGAAGCCGGTATTTGCTGCGAAAGGCAGTGTCACGGCTGGTAACAGTTCGCAAACCTCCGATGGTGCAGGTGCCTTGATCTTGGT
>JBIKUP010000357.1:0-2542 GCA_044347535.1 Burkholderiaceae bacterium | reverse complement strand
CGCCGAACGCAACAGCGCATCGCGGTTTATGGCTGGCGGGTGATTACACCGAGAGCGAGTATCCAGCGACCATCGAGGGCGCGGTCAGAAGTGGTCTGAAGGTGGCAGCGGGGATTCGGGTAGAGGCTAAAGCTGAAGCTAAAGCTAAGGCGAAGTAGCTGACAACAAAACCGGCGCAGCTAAAGTCTCAAGCAAACGGACGATAGCTAAGTGGCGGCACCGCAGACTGTACAGGGCAGATGGCAAGAGTCACCAGCAACGCCAGCGACCTTTTGCTTGGGACGGTTACATTAGCTCACGGACCTTGTCCATCGCCTGATCAATCCGCTCAACACCAATCACCTGCAAGCCTTCAATCTTCTGCCGTGGCAGATTGGACTTCGGTACCAGCGCGATCGAGAAACCCAGTTTTGCAGCTTCGCGTAAACGCTCTTGCCCGCGTGGCGCGGGTCGTATCTCGCCGGCCAAGCCGACTTCACCAAAAGTGACTAAGCCGCGCGGCAGGGGCTTGTTTCGCATCGATGACTGTATCGCCAGCAGCACCGCTAAGTCTGCTGCAGGTTCGCTGATTTTCACGCCACCTACCGCATTGATAAACACATCTTGGTCATACGCAGCAACACCGGCATGACGGTGCAGCACGGCGAGTAGCATCGCTAAGCGGTTCTGTTCCAACCCTACTGACAAGCGACGCGCATTCGGTACATGCGAGGCATCGACCAGCGCTTGCACCTCGACCAATAGCGGGCGCGTACCCTCTTGCGTCACCATCACACAAGACCCCGGCACCTGCGCATCATGCTGCGACAGGAATAGCGCAGAAGGATTAGAAACACCCTTCAACCCTTTCTCGGTCATCGCGAACACACCCAACTCATTCACTGCGCCAAATCGGTTCTTGAACGCGCGCACCAGCCGGAAACTGGAATGCGTATCCCCCTCAAAGTAGAGCACGGTGTCAACAATATGTTCGAGCACTCTCGGCCCTGCCAACGCGCCCTCTTTCGTTACATGGCCCACCAAGATAATGGTGATGCCGGATTGCTTGGCTACTCGGGTTAATTGGGCGGCGCATTCCCGTACTTGCGCCACCGAGCCCGGCGCGGAGGTTAAGGCGTCGGAGTACAGCGTTTGAATGGAATCAATCACCGCCACTTGCGGGCGCTGCTCTGCGAGGGTGTTCAGAATTTTTTCCAGCTGAATCTCGGCCTGCAAGTGCAAGTCATTAGCATCAATCACCAGACGCCGCGCACGCAACGCCACCTGTGCACCGGATTCCTCGCCACTCACATACAAGGCCTTACTGGTTTTTGAGAGATTAGCTAATGCCTGCAGCAGCAGCGTGGATTTGCCGATGCCGGGATCACCGCCGATCAGCACCACACCACCCGCGACCAAGCCACCGCCCAGCACGCGGTCGAATTCTTCGATACCTGTCGGTACACGCGGCACATCAGTGGCAGCAATATCCGATAACTTTTGTACCGGCGCGCCTTGTACCAAGCCCTGCGCCTGTGAAGAAAAACGGTGCGCACCAACATCCACCACGGTTTCGACCAGCGTATTCCACTTGGCACACGCCGGACATTGGCCCGCCCATTTATTGCTGACCCCACCACATTCGGTGCAGGTGTAATTCGTTTTTGATTTCGCCATGCTGCTTATGCTCCGCGTATTTCACGTCGTACGCGTGGTGCCACAGCGCACATCAGCTCGTAACCAATGGTGCCAGCTGCCGCTGCCACCTCGTCAATCGGCAGTCCATCGCCCCAGAGAGTCACCTTGCTGCCGATATCTGCTGCGGGGGTTGGCGTGAGATCAACGCTCAGCATATCCATCGAGACACTACCCAGCACACGGGTACGAACACCATCTACCAGAATCGGCGTACCGGTCGGCGCGTGGCGCGGATAGCCATCTGCGTAGCCACACGCGACAATACCGATGCGCATGGCATGTTCAGCGGTGAACAAACTGCCATAACCCACACTCTCGCCGGGTTGCAGATGCTGTATCGAGATTAGCTCGCTCATCAGCGTCATGGCAGGTTGAAGCCCAAAGTCTTGCGCCGCCCGTGCGCCCGGGCTACCCCCATAGAGCATCACGCCGGGACGTAGCCAGTCACACGTAATCTGTGACTGCAGCAAAACCGCAGCAGAATTCGACAAGCTCAGCTCAGCGTTGATGCCTTGGGTACATTCATGAAAGCGTTGCAGCTGTCGTTGCGGCGTGAGCACAGCGGACGGGTTTTCTGCGTTAGCGAAATGCGTGAGCAGCGAGATGTTCGACACCACCGACATGGCCTTTAGGCGCTGATAGGTTTCACGCACATGCTCGGGCGCGAAACCCAATCGATTCATACCGCTATTGATTTTGAGATGGACATGCAATGATGCGCCGGTGGCGTGTTGCAGCATGTCTAATTGCGCTGGATTGTGAATCACGGGCTGCAGCTGGTATCGCTGAAAAGTCTCCAGCTCATCCGCGCTAAACATCCCCTCCATCATCATCAGTGGCTTCTGCCAACCCAATTCACGTAGCG
>JBIKUP010000356.1:0-2548 GCA_044347535.1 Burkholderiaceae bacterium | reverse complement strand
AAGGTCATGAAGCAGGCGGTGCTGGCGATTGAGGATGATCGCTTTTATGAGCACCACGGCGTGGATTACTGGGGCATCTTGCGTGCTGCGATCCACAATGCGCTGGGCGGTCGTCGACAAGGCGCTTCCACCATCACACAACAAGTCGCGCGTAATTTCTTTTTGTCGAGCGAGCAAACTATTAAGCGCAAGCTTTACGAAGTTCTACTAGCGTGGAAAATCGAGAAGACCCTGACCAAGGATCAGATTCTCGAGCTGTACATGAATCAGATTTATCTTGGCCAACGTGCTTACGGCTTTGCTTCGGCAGCACAGATCTATTTCGGAAAAAAACTTGGCGACATTAGCGTTGCCGAGGCAGCGATGCTAGCGGGACTACCGAAAGCCCCTTCCGCGAATAACCCCGTGGTTAATCCGAAGCGTGCGAAAGCACGTCAGCTGTATATCTTGCAGCGCATGCATGATCTTGGCTACATCACGACCGCGCAATATGAACAAGCGCGTGACGAACATCTGAAGATCAAGATGGATAGTAATGACTTTGGTGTACACGCCGAGTACGTCGCCGAGATGGCGCGCCAGATGGTGTATGACCAATACAAGGAAGATGCCTACACGCGCGGCCTAAATGTTTTCACCACCATCACCAAAGCAGATCAGGACGCTGCTTATCTCGCGCTCAGGCGCGGAGTGCTGGACTATGAAAAGCGACAGCCCTACCGTGGGCCCGAGGGATATATGGAGATCCCCGCGGACAAGACTGAAGCCGAGGCGGCGATCGAAACGGAACTTGCCGAGCACCCGGATAGCGACGGCATCATTGCCGCCGTGGTGTTGTCGACCGGCCCTAAAACCGTGCGCGCTGTACTAGCGTCCGGCGAGGAAATCACCGTTGCCGAGGCAGGCCTTGGCATGGCCACCACCGCGCTGACGGATAAAGTGCCGGCGAACAAGCGCATCCGGCGCGGCGCGATTATTCGCGTGACTCAGGAAAGTAGCAGCTGGTTCTTGATACAACTGCCGGAGGTAGAGTCAGCCTTTGTCGCGGTCAATTCAGAGAACGGTGCGATCCGGGCGCTGGTCGGTGGCTTTGACTTCAACCGCAACAAGTTCAACCACGTCACGCAGGCATGGCGTCAGCCTGGTTCTTCCTTCAAGCCCTTTATTTATTCAGCAGCACTGGAAAAAGGTTTTTGGCCGGGCACAGTCGTTAATGATGCGCCGCTCAGCTTCGATGCTTCGCAGACAGGTAGTCAGGCATGGGAGCCCAAGAACTACGATGGCAAGTACGAAGGGCCCATGACGATTCGTAAAGGCTTGTCGAAATCGAAGAACATGATCTCGATTCGTATCCTCGACAAGATCGGCCCGGCATATGCCCAGGAGTACATCACTCGTTTCGGATTCGATGCGGACAAAAATCCGCCTTACCTCACCCTTGCGCTCGGCGCAGGATCAGTGACGCCACTGCAATTGGCAGCTGCGTACAGCGTATTTGCCAATGGGGGTTATAAGGTCAACCCTTACCTGATCTCGAAAATCACCAGTAATGACGGTAAACCGCTATTTGAGGTCATGCCCAATAAAGCAGGTGACGACACCCTGCGGGTGATTGATGCGCGTAACGCTTACGTCATCGATAGCCTGTTGAAAGATGTCGTGCGTTACGGTACTGCGACGCGCGCGTTATCGCTCAAGCGCAGTGACATCGCCGGTAAAACCGGCACCACCAATGACTCGATTGACGCCTGGTTCGCCGGCTATCACCCGAAACTGGTTGGTGTGGCATGGATCGGTTTCGACAAGCCGCGCAACTTGGGCAACAAAGAAACCGGTGGTGGTCTTGCATTGCCGATCTGGATCAATTACATGCAGAAAGCCTTGCCCAGCTTACCCGTGACCGACCGTGAGATACCATTTGGTGTCATTAACCATAACGGCGACATGATGTACAGCGAGTACGTCGAAGGCGAAGGCGTGCACTCACTGGGTATGCATCAGGGCGATGACAAGTCCAACGGTGGCACATCGGACTCACAGAAAGAAGGGCCGCGCGAGCCCAGCAAAGAATTACTCAAAGAAGGTGCCAAGGGCGAGATTTTCTAATTAGGCGCCAGTGCGCTGGCGTTTGTTGAAAGCGTTTGTTCGAAGCGCTCGCTGGAAGCGTTTATTGGAAGCGTTTTTGTATCAAGCGCTAATAGTGAGGGCAGCCCCTGCCTGCTCGCTGGCGAGTCTGGACAATGCGCTGAATAACTCGCTGCTGTCGCGCGTATCACACCAGCTGCCGTCCTTCAGTCGAAAGTGAAAGCCACCGGTGCGCGCAGCGACCCAGATCTCTTGCATCGGTGCCTGCGTGTTGACGATGATCTTGCTGACGCTATCAATAAATTCGATCTCGAGCACATTGCCACTGCGGCTACACTCAATATCCACGTCCGCGGCATCAGCAGCACGCTCAAGGCTGATCTCGATCTGGCCCAACACGCGCTCGGCAATGCTCAGGAACTCGGTTTCGGTCATGCTAAACTCCATTTGATGTTTTTCGCAC
>JBIKUP010000355.1:0-2557 GCA_044347535.1 Burkholderiaceae bacterium | reverse complement strand
GCCAGCCATGGCTGACTCCAGTCGATGGTAGCGAACAGCATCGCACCAAGCTTGTCGTCAGATGAATTTCCAACCCAGCGCACGGCCGGCATCCAGCGGTACCAATACCGTATCGCCGAGGGTCAGTTCATCCGGAATCACCCACTCGCGCTTTTGCAGTGTGACCTGCTCGGTGTTTCTCGGTAAGCGGTAGAAGTCTGGGCCGAACAGGCTTGCAAAGCCTTCCAACTTGTCGAGCGCATTTACGGCTTCAAATACCTCGGCGTACAGTTCCATGGCATGCAGCGCGGTGTAGCAACCAGCGCAGCCGCAAGCATGTTCTTTGAGGCCCTTGGGGTGGGGCGCTGAGTCGGTGCCGAGAAAAAAGCGCGGACTACCCGACGTCGCGGCATCCACCAAGGCCTGACGGTGTACCTCACGCTTGAGGATAGGCAGGCAGTAATAGTGGGGTCGAATGCCGCCTTGGAAAATAGCATTGCGGTTGTACATCAGATGGTGTGCCGTAATCGTGGCAGCAATCTCACCATCAGCATCGCGCACATAGTCAACAGCGTCTTTGGTCGTAATGTGTTCGAACACGACGCGCAACTCGGGCAGCGATTTTCTGAGCGGTTGCAATATCCGGTCAATGAACGCTGCCTCGCGGTCGAATACATCCACCTCATGATCCGTCACTTCGCCATGAATCAATAATGGCAAACCGGTCTCTTGCATAACCTCCAGCGTGCGCATGCATCGCTGAATATCAGTGACACCCGCATCTGAGTTGGTCGTAGCCCCTGCGGGGTAAAGCTTGACGCCTTTTACGAACCCGCTATCCGTGGCACGTCGGATTTCATCAGGCGGCGTGTTATCCGTCAGGTAAAGCGTCATCAGCGGTTCAAATATCACGCCCTGCGGCACGGCAGCGAGGATGCGCTCGCGATAGGCTGCTGCCATTGCGGTGGTGACCACCGGCGGCTTGAGATTCGGCATCACAATGGCGCGTGCAAACTGTGCAGCCGTGTGCGGAACTACATCGGCGAGTACAACGCCATCGCGCAAATGGACATGCCAGTCATCGGGACGTATCAGCGTCAGCGTGCTTTGATTCGACATAGACTAAGTAAACAGTTTAGTTAAACGGATTTTACTGGACACTTACCCGGCACCCACGGCGATCGCGCTGCCTGGCAATTCTTGGGCATTGGCTTCTGTTGTTCGGGCCTGCTGCCGCTCCCACATGTCGGCATACATACCACGCGCTGCTAATAACTCGGCATGAGTACCGCGCTCCACGATTCGACCCTGCGACATCACGAGAATTTGCTGTGCATCGGCGATAGTTGATAGACGGTGGGCGATAACGAGGGTCGTGCGATTCCGGGCTATCTCTTTTAACTGCGCTTGTATAGCCTGTTCCGCTTGAGAATCCAGTGCAGAGGTCGCCTCATCGAAGACCAAAATCTTCGGGTTTTTCAGCAAGGTGCGCGCGATGGCGACGCGCTGCTTCTCACCACCTGATAGCTTCAGACCGCGCTCACCCACCATGGTCTGATAACCATCTGGCAAACTTAAGATGAAGTCATGGATATATGCCGCACGCGCCGCCGCTTCAATCTCGACCTGTTCAGCACCTGGCTTACCGTAAGCGATGTTGTAGGCAATCGTATCGTTAAACAGCACGGTGTCCTGCGGGACGATGCCAATCGCTTGCCTGAGCGAGGTCTGCGTGACCTCACGAATATCCTGACCATCAATCAGTATCGCGCCACGATCAACATCATAAAACCGGAATAACAGTCGAGCGAGTGTCGATTTGCCAGAGCCACTATGCCCGACAACCGCCGTGGTGGTACCTGCAGCAACACTAAAGTCAACGTCAAACAAGATCTGTCGCTTGGCTTCGTAGCTGAAGTCGATATGCTGAAACTGCAACTCAGCACGATCTACTTGTAGTGCAAGTGCCGCTGGCGAATCTGCCACCTCCCGATTTTCATCGAGCAGTGCAAACATCCGCTCGATATCTGCCAGACTTTGCTTTAGCTCGCGATAAATCACCCCCAGGAAATTAAGCGGAATGTATAGCTGAATCATGAAGGCATTTACCAAGACCAAATCGCCCAGAGTCATAGTTCCCGCAATAACGCCCAAGGTCGCACGCCAAAGAATCAATGTGACCGCGGTTGCAATGATGAGGGATTGACCGGTATTCAGCATTGACAATGAGTTCTGAGACTGCACTGCCGCACGCTCAAACCGCTGCAGACCCTCGTCATATCGGCGCGCTTCATATTCTTCGTTACCAAAGTATTTGACGGTCTCGTAATTGAGCAAGGAATCAATCGCACGGACATTGGCTTTTGAATCCAGATCATTCATGGTGCGACGAAAATTCGTGCGCCACTCAGTCACGAGCACCGTAAAGACAATGTAAATGAATAATGCTGTGATCGTGATTACAGAAAACCAAATGTCATACTGCAATGAGAGATAACCCAGCACCAGGGATATCTCGACAAGGGTAGGTAGTATCGAGAACAGCGTGTATGAGATAAGCGTCGAGATGCCGCGCGTA